>NZ_JBEAHW010000004.1:0-7880 GCF_040062085.1 Klebsiella sp. JN_Kp122 | reverse complement strand
GCCACTGTTGGTGATTAACGGACATGGTGACCTCGTTGTTGTAGGGTGCAGGAGAATCACTCCGGCAGTTTCGCCGGAGCGTCATATGTCTTATTGCTGTCGAAAATGTCGGTCGTTGAGGTACAGAGACTGGAAATGGGCGTAACGCTGCATCAACGCCTGATGACGCTGCGGATCCGCCTGCCAGGTTTGCCAGATTTCCGGCTTATGACAAACGCTGGCCAGCGGTTTGCCCGCCGCCAGGCAGGCCAGACGCGCCGCTCCGAGCGCGCCACCGGTTTCCCCGCCTTTATGCGTCACCACCGGCATCGCCAGGATATCCGCCAGCAGTTGCGCCCAGAACGGACTGCGGGCGCCGCCGCCAACCAGTGAGCACTGGTCGATACGGGTTCCGCTCTCCTGCAACACGCGCAGGCCGTCAGCAATACCGAAGCTCACTCCCTCCAGCACCGCATATCCCAGTTGAGCGCGCAGGCTGGCATGGGTCATTCCCCAGAACATACCGCGCGCCAGAGGATCGTTATGCGGGGTACGCTCGCCGGAAAGATAAGGCAGGAAGTATGGCGCATTGGCTTTTTCGTCTTCGCTTAACTGGGCGACCTCCTCCAGCAGCGCCACTTCGGTGGTGCCGGTCAGACGACAGAACCACTGCAGACAGCTGGCGGCGCTGAGCATCACGCTCATCTGGTGCCACAGGTTCGGCAGCACATGACAGAAAGCATGCACCGCCGACTGCGGCGCCGGACGATAGCGATCGGTGACGACAAACAGTACGCCGGAGGTACCCAGCGAGATAAAAGCGTCTCCCGGCGACACCGCGCCAACGCCAATCGCGCTGACCGCATTATCGCCGCCGCCCCCCGCCACCAGCACCGAAGGATTAAGCCCCCAGCGTTCGGCAATGTCTGCCGCCAGCGTGGCGGAAACGTCGCATCCTTCCACCAGTTCCGGCATTTGTTGCCGCGTCAGGCCGCACTTCTGCAGCAGCGCGTCGGACCAGTCCCGCCGCGCAACATCCAGCCACAGCGTCCCGGCGGCATCCGACATATCGGAGACTTTTTTGCCGGTCATCTTGTAGCGCAGAAAATCCTTCGGCAACAGCACGCAGGCGGTACGGGCGAAATGCTGCGGTTCGTGACGCCGCACCCACAGCAGTTTCGGCGCGGTAAACCCCGGCATTGCCAGATTACCGGCCACCTGATGCAGCTCCGGCGCCATCTCTTCAAGCTCGGCGCACTCCTGCGCGCAGCGGGTATCATTCCATAAAATCGCCGGGCGAATCACTTCGCCGCTGGCATCCAGCAGTACGGCGCCGTGCATCTGTCCGGAAAGGCCGATGGCTTTAATTGCCGACCAATGGCTCGCGCACTTCTCGCGCAGAGTGGCAATCAGATATTCCGTCGCTTCCCACCACGCCTGCGGCGATTGTTCGGACCACTGCGGATGCGGTCGTTGAATGGTCAACGGCGCGCTATGACTAGCGACGACCGTATTATTTTCATCCAGCACCAGCGCTTTAACTTCCGAAGTGCCGAGATCGATACCTAAATACATAGCGCCTCCTGCTGGGTCAACGCGTAGACGGCGGCGATTTGCTCACGCAGCAGCGCCTGAAAATCCGCCGATTCCGCCAGCTCGCCAAATAAGGCTTTATCAGCAGCGTACCGGGCGATCGGATCAGGCGAATTAAACATGGCGTGTACCGCCGATTCATCAAGAATTCCGTCCTGGTACTGATACGGTAAAGCCCCTTTATGCCACTGCTGCATAAAGACAAAGAACAGCGCCGGCAACATAGCGGTAGCCTGCGGGCGCACGCCGCGCTGGTAGCACTCCTGCAGGGTTGGGGCAATCATCGCCGGGATTTTTGAGAATCCATCGGCTGCCACCCGCTGGTTGGTGTCCTGGATATAGGGGTTGGTAAAACGCTTGAGTACCACGTCGCGATAGGTTGCCAGGTCGATGCCGTTATCACCCAGACACGGGATCACATCTTCGCTGACGTAACGGTCAGCAATGGCGTAGATGGCATCGGTAAGCGTACTCTCGTGAATATATTGCTGGCCCAACAGGGTTCCCGCCCAGGCAATACAGCTATGTGACGCGTTAAGAATTCGAATCTTCGCCTCTTCATAGGGGATAACCGACGCCACCATCTCCACGCCCACCGTCTCAAGCGCCGGGCGCTCAGCGCGGAAATTATCTTCCACTACCCATTGAATAAAGGTTTCGCCCATCACCGGCGCTTTATCATCGATGCCGGTTTGCGCTTTGATACGTGGCGCCAGATCGGCGGCCGGGCGCGGCGTAATACGATCGACCATGGTGTTTGGGCAGGTCGCGTTCGCCGCCAGCCAGTCAATAACCTGCTGTTTACCGGTCAGTTGCAGAAACTCCACCAGCCCATCATGGAAACGTTCGCCGTTGTGGCGCACGTTGTCGCAGTTGAGCAGCGTCAGCGGACCCGCATCGTCGGCGATGCGTTTTTCAAGAATCCGGGTGATGGTGCCATAAATGGTTTTGCAATCTCCCTGCAAATCGGCCTGCAGATCGGCGTTGCTGGTTTCCAGGCGATGCTGCGTATTGAGGTAATAACCCCCTTCCGTCACCGTGAAAGCAATGACTTTAGTCTGCGGGTTCGCGCCTTCATCAATCAGCGGCTGCAGTCCCGCCTGCCACGGCAGTAATTTTTGAATTGAGGCGATCTCTTCATATTCGCGCTCCCCTTCCGGGCTCACCGTCTCGAGGACGTAGCGTCCTCTCTGCTCCGCCAGCGCCTGCACCACGTGCTCGGCGTCGTTACGAATATTTCCCGCCGCGATATGCCAGCGCGAATCGCCGGAAACCCGCAGTCGATGCAGGTACCACGCCTGATGGGCGCGATGAAAAGAACCGAGACCGATGTGAAGCCATGTGAATTGCGTATTCATGTTCTGCTCTCCTTGAGGTGATGCGGCTCACTGTAGATGATCATTTGAATCAAATAAGAGCTACGGATCACAAAAGAGCAATTACCCATTCAAATTACAAATGACCAAAACAGAGCAAAAGCTTGCCTGTTTGGAAAACCGCAGCCAAAATGCGGGTATCTGCGCTACTGCGCCCGCGTATTTAAGGCAGGACACCGTGAGTAAAGAAGACGACATCAGGCTGGATCAGAAGGTCCGCGCCGCATGGATGTACTACATTGCCGGTCAGAATCAGAGCGAAATCGCCAGCCACCTTGGCACCTCAAGGCCGGTGGTCCAGCGCCTGATCGCCGCGGCGAAGGAAGAAGGTATTGTGTCGATTGGCTTGCATCATCCTGTGGCGAACTGCCTCGATTATGCGCAGTTGTTGCAGGAAAAGTATCAACTCATCGAGTGCAATATCGTGCCGACCTACAACGAAGAGAGCACGCTGGATAGCGTTTCTTTCGGCTGTTATCAGCTGATGGCCCGCTACCTGCAGAGCGATAACGCCAAAATAATCGGCATTGGTTCTGGATTAACGCTGAAAAAAACCATCCAGCGCATTGATTTCGATAGCCCAAACAGCCGCTGCGTGGCGCTGATTAGCGCAATGAACGATGAGGGGAAATGCAACTACTACGATGATGTGCCGTTGCTGCTGGCGCGGAAAATTCAGGCCAACTACTATCAGTGGCCCGCGCCGCGCTATGCGCAAACCCGTCAGGAACATGAGATGTGGTGCGGCAGCCGACTGTTCAGCAATGTTTCTGCCGCAGCGCAGCAGGCGGACGTTATTTTCGTCGGTATCGGCCCATTGGGTACCCAAAGCCCGATCTTCAAAGACGGGTTTATTAATAAAGTCCAACTGGATGAACTGACGGCGCGCGGCGGCATCGGCGAGATCCTCGGCCGCTTTATCGATGCCGACGGCGGCGTCGTCGACAGCGAAATTAATCGGCTGATCACCAGCTACGATATCCGCCAAAACCAGTGCCCGCGAATAGCCGTCGCCTGTGGCGAGAACAAGCGCCCGGCGATCCTCGCGGCGTTAAAAGGCGGCTGGATTAACGGCCTGGTGACCGATGAACATACCGCCCGCTGGCTGCTGACGCGCTAGCGCCAGAGGCTTTTCACGCCAGATGCTCGCGGCTGCTAATCAGCAGCGGCGGGATCTCTACCCGCTGCTGGCTGGCTTCACCTGCGTCGATGATATTGAATACCGCTTCCAGCATCGCCGGGACGTTCTGCTGCACCATGTCAATATCGTGACCCAATAGATAAACAAATGGGTCCCAGTCAAAACAGCCCATCGGCGGCTGCTCGACGCCGGTCAGCCCCAACTGCGCCAGCCATCTCACCACCCCTTCCAGCGAGATGGTCGAGTTAACGAAGAACCCCTGCAGATGTTCATCGGCGCTTTTGAAACGCGCCTGCATGCAGGCTTCCACTTTGCCTTTTGAATAGCCCGGAGAAAGAATATTCTCTTCCGGCACGCTCATGCCGCGCGCCTCATGAGCATCGCGAAATCCGCGCAAACGCTCCAGGGTGTTGTGGTCGCTGCTGCGCCCGCCGACAAAAAACAGCGGTGCCAGTTTGCCGTGGCGATTGAGACTGTTATCAAGAATTTTATCGGTCAACGCGCGGGCGCCCGCGTAGTTGTCGGAGATCACCGACGGTGCGGTTGAGCCCGGTAGGTCAAGGTTGACCGTCGGCACCCCCGCCTGCTGACATAGCTCGGTAATTTTATCCGGATTAGTCGCCCCGGTCGCCACCACCCAGTCTACCTGCCAGGAGAGCATCGCCTTCACCGCTTCGATTTCCAGCTCTGGACGACGGCGAGTACAGGTAATAATCGGCAGCAGGCCGCGCTCACGCGCCATCTCTTCAAAGCCTTCCGCCACGGAACCAAAATAGCGGTTGTCGTATTTAGGGACAATCATCCCGATGACATGCGATTTTTTACTGCGCAACATGCTGGCCTGGCGATTAATCGCGTAGCCCTGCTCTTGCGCAATCCGCGTCACTTTTTCCGCAAGTTTGGCGCTGATACGGCGTTTTTTCCAGTTGCCATTGAGGATCGCGCTCACCGCGCTTGCCGAAACGCCGGATAATTCCGCCAGATCGTAGATAGTGATTTTTTTCATTTTCCCAACTTGCGTCACAAATTCATTTCGCTGTTAATTTCCCCACTTGCTCAATCGATGAAGCTGGCGCAACATTAGCTTCATCGATTGAGCAACCATGACGCTCGCTAGCGTATACACTCAATACTCGTTCAGACATCAGCAAATTGAAATAAATGGTGCTGATATTCAATAGCTTAACTTAGTTACTCCTGCTCTGACAGGCCAGATTGTTGTAGCAGGTAACCGCTCCTCAAGCTCGTCGAGGCCAGCTTGAAGAGCAAAACAGACAACATGAAGGATTATAAAATGAACCACTCCGTATCCTCTATGAATACTTCTCTTAGCGGCAAAGTCGCCGCGGTCACCGGCGCCGCTTCCGGCATAGGTCTTGAATGCGCGAAAACCCTGCTTGGCGCGGGCGCGAAGGTGGTTCTGATCGACCGTGAAGGCGAAAAGCTCAACAAGATTGTGGCAGAGCTTGGCGAAAACGCTTTTGCCTTACAGGTCGATCTGATGCAGGGCGAGCAGGTGGATAAGATCATTGACGGCATCCTGCAGCTT
This sequence comes from Klebsiella sp. JN_Kp122, assembly GCF_040062085.1. Taxonomy (NCBI): domain Bacteria; kingdom Pseudomonadati; phylum Pseudomonadota; class Gammaproteobacteria; order Enterobacterales; family Enterobacteriaceae; genus Klebsiella; species Klebsiella sp. JN_Kp122. The sequence continues at coordinate 2,242 of NZ_JBEAHW010000004.1, read as the reverse complement.
GCCGGACGTCTCGATATCTTCCACGCCAACGCCGGCGCTTATATCGGCGGCCCGGTCGCCGAGGGTGACCCGGACGTCTGGGATCGCGTGCTGCACCTCAATACTAATGCCGCCTTCCGCTGCGTGCGTAGCGTGCTGCCGCATATGATCGCGCAAAAATCCGGCGATATTATTTTCACCAGCTCCATCGCCGGCGTGGTACCGGTTATCTGGGAACCTATCTATACCGCCTCAAAATTCGCCGTACAGGCGTTTGTTCATACCACCCGCCGCCAGGTTTCCCAACACGGTGTCCGCGTCGGCGCGGTACTGCCTGGCCCGGTGGTCACCGCCCTGCTCGATGACTGGCCGAAAGAGAAAATGGAAGAAGCGCTGGCCAACGGTAGCCTGATGCAGCCTATCGAAGTTGCCGAATCGGTACTGTTTATGGTCACCCGTTCGAAAAACGTCACCGTACGCGACCTGGTTATTCTGCCTAACAGCGTTGATTTATAACCCCCGGTATCGGTGACTAAAAGGACGATTTTATGAATGGCGAGACTCAAACCATTATCGGCGTCGATGTTGGCTCCGGCAGCGTGCGCGCCGGGGTATTTAACCTCAGCGGCGAACTACTGGCCCACGCCACCCGGGAGATCACCCTCTTCCGCAGCGCCGGCAGCGTGGTGGAACAATCCAGCCGCGAAATCTGGCAGGCGGTTTGCGACTGCATTAAACGCGCGGTTGAAAAGGCCACCGTCTCTCCGCACTCGGTTGCCGGTATCGGCTTCGACGCTACCTGCTCGTTGGTGGTAATCGGTGAGAATGACGCGCCGCTGGCCGTCGGCCCCAGCGAAGAGGCAGATCGCAATATCATCGTCTGGATGGATCACCGCGCCACCGAACAGGCGGAACGCATCAATGCCACCCGCCATCCGGTGCTGCAGTACGTCGGCGGGACTATCTCCCCGGAGATGGAGACGCCGAAGCTGCTGTGGCTGAAAGAAAACCGTCCACAGATTTTTGCCGCCGCGCGCCATTTCTTCGACCTGGCCGACTATCTCACCTGGCGCGCGACCGGCGATCTGGCCCGCTCCGTCTGTACCGTCACCTGTAAATGGACCTATCTGGCCCATGAAAAACGCTGGGATGCCGACTACTTTCGCCAAATTGGCCTCGCAGAGCTGGCGGAGGAAGACTTCGCTCGTATCGGCCAGCGCATTGTCAATCCGGGTACGCCCTGTGGTGATGGGTTAACCGCGGCGGCGGCTGAGGAGATGGGCCTGCCTGTCGGTACGCCGGTGGCGGTCGGGATGATCGACGCCCATGCAGGCGGCATCGGCACCGTCGGCGTACTCAACGGCGCGGTGAACAATATGGCCTACGTCTTCGGCACCTCCTCCTGCACCATGACTACCACCGAGAAAGCGGTGTTCGTTCCTGGCGTCTGGGGGCCTTACTATTCGGCGATGGTACCGGGTTACTGGCTGAACGAAGGCGGACAAAGCGCCGCCGGCGCGGCTATCGACCAGTTACTGAGCTTCCATCCGGCAGCGGCAGAAGCGCGTGAACAGGCCAAAGCCGCCGCCGTTCCGCTGCCGGTCTGGCTGGCGGATCGCGTGCTGGCGCAGGTTGCCTCGCCGTCGGAGGCGGTGCAGCTGGCTGATGGACTGCATGTCGTGCCGGAGTTTCTCGGCAATCGCGCGCCGCTTGCCGACCCCCACGCGAAAGCGCTGATTGCCGGGCTGGGGATGGAGCGTGATCTTGATAATCTGACCGCGCTGTACGTCGCCGGATTATGCGGAATTGGCTACGGCCTGCGGCAGATCCTCGATGCCCAACGCGCCTGTGGTATTGAGAACGAAAATATCGTTATCAGCGGCGGCGCGGGTCAGCACCCGCTGGTACGCCAGCTGTTGGCCGACGCCTGCGGCGTGACCGTGGTCAGCACAGCCAGTAGCGAACCCGTATTGCTGGGTTCCGCCATCCTCGGCGCCGTCGCGGGCAACGTCGCCGCCTCGCTACCGGACGCCATGAAGCGGTTCACCAGAGTGGATAAAACCTATCGTAGCGAAACGGCGTTTAGCTCGCTACATCAACGCAGGTATGAGGCCTACAAAGCGCTACAACAGGCCGGTCGGCTAATCCGCGAATAACATACCTCTTTAATTTAATAACAATAATGCTCCGCTGTTGTGCAGCGGAGCCGCTCCTCTGCATCCTGAAATCGAGGTTACCATGTCCGTTAATAACCAACAGTGGT
>NZ_JBEAHW010000003.1:0-26114 GCF_040062085.1 Klebsiella sp. JN_Kp122 | reverse complement strand
CTGTTTGTGTGAAGTGATTCACATCTGCCGTGTCAGTGGGTGCGCATTATAGGGATCCCATTTTTTTGCACAAGCCTTTTTTCGATCTTTTTTTCTGAATGATGATTTTTCGCGCTTTTCGCACTGTTATTGCTCAAATAGCTCAATTTTTATCAGAAAAAGGGGTTGCGGGAGCGCCTGAAAGCTACCAAAGTCTGGTTTTCTACCCTGATGTTGAGGCAGTCATGTCCAGTTATTTACGTCCTTATAAAGAATTATTCCCTCAAATCGGTCTGCGGGTGATGGTGGATCCCAGCAGCGTTGTGATCGGCGATGTCAGAATTGCCGATGACGTCAGCATTTGGCCGCTGGTCGCCATCCGCGGCGACGTGAATTATGTGTCTATCGGCGCACGTTCGAATATTCAGGACGGTAGCGTCCTGCATGTCACCCATAAGTCGTCTTATAACCCTGAGGGTAATCCGCTACTCATAGGAGAAGATGTCACCGTCGGGCATAAGGTCATGCTGCACGGCTGCACTATCGGCAATCGCATTCTTGTCGGAATGGGGTCAATTCTGCTGGATGGCGTGGTGGTAGAAGATGACGTGATGATCGGCGCCGGCAGCCTGGTGCCGCAAAACAAGCGTCTGGAAAGCGGTTATCTCTATTTTGGCAACCCGGTAAAACAAATCCGCCCCCTGACGGAGGCGGAATATGCAGGGCTGAAGTATTCAGCCAACAACTATGTGAAGTGGAAAGACGACTACCTGGATCAGGAAAGCCAGAGCCAACCCTGATGATCTTCTTGCCGATCGCGAATCAACGCTTCCGCTTCATCTTCCAAATCCCAGCGATGTTCACTAAAGAGAGCCAGCCATCGCGCTGGCTCATCGCCACCGAACCGTTGCTGCAGTGTCTGACCCCGAATCGCGCAAGTTAACTGCATGCCATTGACCAACGCGGGGAAAACGATGCACTGCCGTTCAGCGTCCCACTCTTCTCTATCGGGAAATTGGATCGCCTGGTTCACGCATTCAGTTCCTGATGTAAAACGGCAATCACCGGGGCAATTTCCGGTAGTCTACCGTGCCACAGCAGAACGGCATGTGCGGCCTGAGCCACCAGCATACCTAATCCATCTGCCATTTTTTTAGCGCCATACTGTTGGCACCAATGCAGAAATGGCGTATTTCCTTTCTGATAAAACATGTCATAGCAGTAAACGTCGGCATGAATTAACGAGGAAGGTATTGCCGGGATATCGCCGCTTATTCCGCTGGACGTCGCGTTAATAATGAGATCGAACTGATGACCTTCCAGTTTATCCAGCGATAACGCGCTAACGCTGCCGGTATGAGCAAATAGCGTTGCCAGCTCATGAGCGCGGGAAAAAGTACGGTTAACGATGGTGACCGCGCAATCTAAAGAGAGCAGCGGTAACAATACACCGCGAGATGCGCCGCCTGCGCCAATCAATAAAATCCTCATACCAGGCTTGATAAAGCCCAGACGCTCTAAGTCGCTTAATAACCCAATGCCATCCGTATTGTCGCCAAGCAGACGACCATCCTCAAGACGCTTTAACGTATTGACCGCGCCGGCTAGCGCAGCGCGCTCGGTGAGTTCGTCGGCGCGGGCAAACGCTTCTTCTTTGAAAGGGACGGTCACGTTAGCGCCCTTACCGCCCGTGTTGAAGAAAGCATCCAGGGTATTCACAAAATCATCCAATGGCGCCAGTACCCGACCATAGGGGTGCGCAATATCTAACTGTTTGGCAAACAGCTGATGAATAGAAGGCGACTTGCTATGGGCTATAGGGTTACCAAAAACGACATAAGTTTCCATTAATTACCCCTGGCGGAACTGTTCACCCGTCAGGGCATCACGGATTTCAGATGGGTTTTGCCGCCCGCCCGTTGCGCCATCCACCACCGGGAAACTATCGCCAAACTGGGCGCGTACTTCAGCAGTAGTCCGGCACGGAGGCTGACCGGTTAAGTTGGCGCTCGTCGAGACCAGCGGCTTTCCGTAGGCTTCACATAATTCAATTACCAGTGGATGATCGGTAACGCGCACGGCAAGCGAATCAAAGCGCCCCGTCAGCCAGCGTGGCGTATCCGGACGCGCCGGGAACACAAACGTCACCGGCCCAGGCCAACTGGCAAAGATAACCGCTCTCTGCGCGTCGCTTAATCGGGAATCATCAATATACGGTTTCAGTTGGTCAAAACTGGCGGCGATAAGTATCAGCCCCTTTTCCACAGGGCGTTGCTTTAACGCCAGTAGGCGCATCACGGCCGTTTCGCTATCCGGATCGCAACCGACACCAAACACAGCTTCGGTTGGATAGGCGATGACATGTTCATTATTCAGTACCGCGACAGCCTGGGCGACGGTCTCTGAGGGCAGGTTTTTATTCACTTATTTGTTCCGCCGGGATCGGCTTTCCACATTGTTTACTGGCGCAAAAGCGTTTAACACCCTGTGCCGTTTTCTTTTCTATTAATAGCGGGTAATGGCATTCAGGGCATTCGCCCGCCACCGGTTTAAAATTAATTACGAACTGGCAATCAGGGTAGCGATCGCAGGAATGAAAGGTTTTACCGAAACGGGAGCGACGCTGCACCAGATGACCCTGTCCGCATTGCGGACACGCGATAGCGGTCTCATCAGGTTTATCAATCAACTCGGTATGTTCGCATTCGGGATAGCGACTGCAGCCGATGAACATACCAAAACGCCCCTGGCGTAACACCATGACAGCGCCGCAAGATGGGCACTCTTGCCCCTCCAGCACCTTGACGATATGTCCATCCGCCTGACTTTTCAGGGGACGGACATAGTCACAGTCCGGATAGTGAGAACAGCCGAGAAACGGGCCATGTTTCCCGGAACGAATCACCAGTTCGGCCCCGCACTGCGGGCAGGGCTCGTTTTTACGCACCGAAAACAGTGCTGATTTGGTCATAACAACTCGATGTTGCTGCAATAAGATTAATGCAGCATACCTTCATTTACTTCGAAGAGTAATTCTTCCATTTGCTGATAGGCGTTTTCACAGCCTGGAATATTAAACAGAACCATCAGGATCACCCATTTCAGGTCTTCCAGTTCAAACTCTGCCGTATCCAGCGCCAGTACGCGCTCTATCACCATTTCTCGCGTTTCGAGGTTCAACACCTGGATCTGCTCGAGGAAGAGTAAAAATCCTCGACAGCTGGCATCCAGACGCTGGCACTCTTCATCGGTGTATACCCGAAGAGAGAGCGGGTCGGAGGCGAGCTGCATGGGTTCAACGAGACCTTCCTGATAATCAGCCAGTTTCTCGAGCCACATTAACGCGTTATAGATATCTTCCCGCTCAAAACCTGCATCGGTCAGATCCCGCGTCAGTTTGTCCTGATCCACGCGCATTTCTGCTTCGTTATGGATATAAGTCTCAAACAAATACATGAGTACGTCGAACATGGCTTGCCCTCCTTAATCGGACATAGCCGCCGGGTACAGCTGCGATCCAGCCTGCTAACTCCAGTTCAAGTAGCTGGGCTACGGTTACTGGCACAGATTGGCCGGCACGTTCAGCGACAACGTCAACAGGTGTTACCTCATCTCCTACGTTAGCCAGGAGCTCTGGAAATGGCAATGCTACAGGAGGCCGATCTGCGTAATTATTTAGCAAATCAGCGGTCTCTTCCCGCGCTGAAAGCTCATATTGCCAATACTCAAGGATCTCTTCCGGCACGGTAACCGGAACTGCTCCCTGCTTTATTAGCCAGTGCGGCCCTTCAGAGCCAGGATTGCCAATTGGCCCAGGCAGGGCAAAAACATCTCTCCCCTGCTCCAGCGCGCAACGGACAGTTACCAGAGAACCACTTTTCAAGGCCGCCTCTATCACCAGAACCCCAGCGCTTAACCCGCTGATAATCCGGTTGCGGCGCGGGAAATTCCCTGGTAACGGTAGCGCAGAGAGAGGAAATTCGGAAAGTAGCGCGCCGCCGCTTTCCACGATCTGCTTTGCTAAAGCCCGATGCCGGTGCGGGTAGATATCAGAGAGACCGTTGCCTAATACGGCGATGGTTTTTCCCTTTGCCGCTAATGCCCCGCGGTGGGCGATGCCATCAATCCCCAACGCCAGACCACTGGTAAGGGTCAAGCCATACTGAGCAAGCGCTTCACTGAATGCTTTTCCCCACCGCGCGCCGTACCACGAGTGTGCTCGGCTCCCAATGATAGCCAGCTGCCGGCTACACAAGAGATCGACGTTACCGCAGACCAGCAGCGCGCCGGGATAATCATCGATAGCGCGTAGCTGCGGCGGATAGAGCGCGTGATCCGCCGTGATCAGATGATGTTCTGGTTGCTCTAACCATTGCAGTGAAACATCAATTTGCTGTTGGTTGAGGGCAAGAAACTGTGTTGCCTGCGCTTTAGTTAAACCCGCAGCCCGCAACGTTTCAGTATTCAGCTGGCCTGCACATCCTAGCCGTCGTGCAATCAATACCATTTCATCGCCGTACAGATTATTCACCCGCATCAGGCGCAACCAAATCTCCGTGGGCGTCATCCGTTCCCCCCTGCCATTAGCGGCTCAGCCAATCCTTGTGATTGGTTAGCGAGACTGTCAATTAGAGGGGGTTTTGTCTAGAATAGAGGTAATAATCTTATCAACTACTGAATACGACTCTGGATCTTTATGGCAGTTTTGCAAGTGTTACATATTCCGGACGAGCGCCTTCGCAAAGTCGCCGAGCCGGTCAAAGAAGTGAATGCAGAAATTCAGCGTATCGTCGATGATATGTTCGACACGATGTACGCTGAAGAAGGTATTGGTCTGGCCGCCACGCAGGTGGATATCCATCAGCGCATTATCGTTATCGATGTCTCGGAAAACCGTGAAGAGCGTCTGGTGCTCATCAACCCAGAGCTACTCGAAAAAGACGGCGAAACCGGCATTGAAGAAGGTTGTTTGTCAATTCCGGAACAACGTGCGCTGGTTCCACGAGCCGAAACCGTAAAAATCCGCGCGCTGGACCGTGAAGGTAAGACTTTCGAACTGGAAGCTGATGGCTTGTTGGCTATTTGTATCCAGCATGAAATGGATCACCTGGTCGGTAAGCTGTTCATTGACTATCTGTCGCCGCTCAAACAGCAGCGCATCCGCCAGAAAGTTGAAAAACTGGATCGTTTACGCGCCCGTGCCTGATAACAAGGATTAACGTGTCACAAACACTACGTATCATTTTCGCCGGAACCCCCGACTTTGCAGCGCGTCACCTTGACGCGCTGTTGTCGTCTGAACATCAGGTTGTCGGCGTATTTACTCAGCCCGATCGCCCTGCTGGTCGCGGCAAAAAATTGATGCCGAGCCCGGTAAAAGTGCTGGCTGAAGCCAATAATCTACCGGTCTTCCAGCCATCTTCCCTACGTCCGCAGGAAAATCAGCAATTAGTTGCCGACCTTAACGCCGATGTTATGGTCGTCGTGGCTTATGGACTGATCCTGCCGAAAGCGGTTCTTGAAATGCCGCGTTTGGGCTGCATTAACGTTCACGGCTCCCTGCTTCCTCGCTGGCGTGGCGCTGCGCCGATTCAGCGTTCGCTATGGGCTGGCGATGCCGAAACCGGTGTAACCATCATGCAGATGGACGTCGGTCTTGATACCGGTGACATGCTGTATAAACTCTCCTGCCCGATTACTGCGGAAGATACCAGCGGCAGCCTGTACGATAAACTGGCCAACCTTGGACCAGAGGGTCTACTGGCGACCTTAGCGCAGCTGGCGGATGGTAGCGCAGAGCCTGAAGTTCAGGACGAATCGCGGGTCAGCTACGCCGAGAAGCTGAGTAAGGAAGAGGCCCGTATTGATTGGTCGCTTTCCGCAGAACAGCTCGAACGCTGCATCCGCGCATTTAATCCCTGGCCGATGAGCTGGCTGGAAATCGATGAACAACCGGTGAAGGTATGGCGCGCATCCGTTATTACGGAGTCCGCCAACGCTGAGCCAGGTACGATCGTCGCAGCAACCAAGCAAGGGATCCAGGTCGCCACCGGCAACGGGATTCTGAATCTGGAATCGCTGCAGCCGGCAGGGAAAAAAGCGATGAGTGCCCAGGATTTACTGAACTCTCGCCGGGAATGGTTTATCCCCGGAAACCGTCTTGCCTGACGCACTTCTCTTCTAAAGCCCGGGTTCGCCGGGCATTTTTATTTTTGCGCTTATGAAAAAGAATATTAATTTACGCAGCCTGGCAGCCCAGGCCATTGAGCAGGTCGTTGAGAAAGGCCAGTCTTTAAGCAATGTTCTGCCGCCGCTGCAGCAAAAAGTGAGCGAGAAAGACAAAGCGCTGCTGCAGGAGCTGTGCTTCGGCGTTTTGCGCACTCTCAGCCAACTCGAGTGGCTGATCGGTAAGCTGATGGCCCGCCCAATGACCGGCAAACAGCGTACCGTACATTTCCTGATCATGGTCGGCCTGTATCAGCTACTTTATACGCGAATTCCCCCGCACGCCGCGCTGGCGGAAACGGTGGAAGGCGCGGTGGCAATTAAACGTCCGCAGCTTAAAGGGCTTATCAATGGCGTATTACGCCAGTTTCAGCGCCAGCAGGAAGAGCTGCTGGCCGAATTCGCCCAACACGAGAATCGTTATCTCCATCCTAAATGGCTGCTTAAACGTCTGCAGCAGGCCTGGCCGCAACAATGGCAGGATATTGTGTCAGCCAATAATCTACGTCCGCCAATGTGGCTGCGTGTGAATCGCAATCATCATTCGCGAGATGAATGGATCTCTCTGCTGGAAGAGGCTGGTTTACAGGGTTTCGCTCACCCGGACTATCCGGATGCCGTCCGTCTTGCGTCCCCAGCCCCGGTCCATGCGTTACCGGGATTTGATGAAGGCTGGGTAACCGTTCAGGACGCCTCAGCCCAGGGCTGCATGCGCTACTTACAACCGGAAAACGGCGAGCGCATTCTCGATCTCTGCGCGGCGCCGGGCGGCAAGACGACGCATATTCTGGAAGTCGCGCCTCAGGCGAATCTGATGGCGGTCGATATCGACCAGCAGCGCCTGTCCCGTGTCTATGACAACCTGAAACGTCTGGGCATGAAAGCAGAAGTGAAACAGGGCGATGGTCGCTATCCTGAACAGTGGTGCGGCGATGAGCAGTTCGATCGTATTTTGCTGGATGCGCCATGTTCGGCCACCGGCGTTATCCGTCGCCATCCGGATATTAAATGGCTGCGCCGGGATCGCGATATCGCCGAGCTAGCGCAATTACAGGCAGAAATTCTCGATGCCACCTGGGCTCATCTGAAACCGGGCGGTACGCTGGTCTATGCGACATGCTCTATTTTGCCGGAAGAGAATAGCCAACAGATCGCCGCTTTCCTGACCCGTACCCAAGATGCCGAACTCCATGAGACGGGAACGCCGGAAACCCCGGGTCAGCAAAATCTGCCAGGGGCGGAAGAAGGCGATGGCTTCTTTTACGCTAAGCTAATCAAAAAGCGCAATTAATGGGTCACTGCTGATGAAGATTATTATTCTTGGCGCCGGACAGGTAGGCGGCACGCTGGCGGAAAATCTCGTTGGCGAAAACAACGATATTACCCTGGTCGATACCAACGGCGACCGTCTGCGCGGCCTGCAGGATAAGTTCGATCTCCGCGTCGTTCAGGGCCACGGTTCGCATCCGCGCGTGCTGCGCGAAGCTGGCGCCGATGATGCCGATATGCTGGTCGCCGTAACCAGTTCGGATGAGACCAACATGGTAGCCTGCCAGGTCGCCTATTCGCTGTTTAATACACCGAATCGTATCGCCCGTATTCGTTCGCCTGATTACGTTCGTGATGCCGATAAGCTTTTCCATTCAGAAGCGGTGCCAATTGACCATCTGATCGCTCCGGAGCAGTTAGTCATCGATAATATCTACCGCCTGATCGAATATCCGGGCGCGCTGCAGGTAGTGAACTTCGCCGAAGGAAAAGTAAGCCTGGCCGTTGTGAAGGCTTATTATGGCGGCCCGCTGGTCGGTAATGCGCTTTCCACGATGCGCGAACATATGCCGCACATCGACACGCGCGTTGCGGCAATTTTCCGCCACGATCGACCGATTCGCCCGCAGGGATCAACCATCGTAGAAGCGGGCGACGAAGTCTTCTTTATCGCCGCGTCGCAACATATTCGCGCGGTAATGAGCGAACTCCAACGTCTGGAGAAACCCTACAAACGCATTATGCTGGTCGGCGGCGGCAACATCGGCGCGGGCCTCGCTCACAGGCTGGAGAAAGACTACAGCGTGAAGTTGATCGAGCGCGATCAACAGCGTGCCGCTGAACTTGCCGAAAAGCTGCAGAATACGATCGTCTTTTATGGCGATGCATCGGATCAAGAGTTACTGGCGGAAGAGCATATCGATCAAGTCGATCTCTTTATTGCCGTCACCAACGATGACGAAGCCAATATCATGTCGGCAATGCTAGCCAAGCGGATGGGCGCGAAGAAGGTCATGGTGCTGATCCAGCGTCGCGCATATGTTGATCTGGTTCAGGGAAGCGTGATCGATATTGCGATATCACCGCAACAAGCCACGATTTCTGCCTTGCTGAGCCACGTACGTAAAGCTGATATTGTCGGTGTTTCGTCGCTACGCCGCGGCGTTGCCGAAGCCATTGAGGCCGTCGCGCATGGCGATGAAAGCACCTCGCGGGTAGTCGGCCGTTCAATTGATGAAATTAAGCTGCCGCCAGGCACAATTATTGGCGCGGTGGTGCGCGGCAATGACGTAATGATCGCCAATAATAATTTACGTATTGAGCAAGGCGACCACGTAATTATGTTCCTGACCGACAAGAAATTTATCTCCGATGTTGAGAGACTATTCCAGCCGAGTCCGTTCTTCCTGTAATTACAATGGGCGTCGCGCAGACGCCTTTTTATTATCCCTTATTTATCAATGGATAATATTTTCCAGCAATTATTCAACAGCAATGGAAAATGGAAATACATTTGATAAACTTATCAATGTCAGCTGGCTCAAGGAGAGTAAAATGGGTATGTTAAAAGAATTCCGCGAATTCGCGATGCGCGGGAATGTTGTCGATTTGGCAGTGGGTGTCATCATTGGTGCAGCATTTGGTAAAATTGTATCGTCTTTAGTGGCCGATATTATTATGCCTCCGCTGGGTTTGCTCATTGGCGGGATCGACTTTAAACAGTTCGCCGTTACGCTACGCGATGCGCAGGGGGATGTCCCAGCCGTTGTCATGCATTATGGTGTGTTTATTCAGAACGTCTTCGATTTCATCATCGTTGCCTTCGCGATTTTCATGGCGATCAAACTGATGAATAAACTGAACCGTAAGAAAGAAGAAGCGCCTGCCGCTCCGGCACCGAGCAAAGAAGAAGTGCTACTGAGTGAAATTCGCGATCTGTTAAAAGAACAAAACAACCGTTCTTAATCAGCACACAGAAAGCAGAAGGCCAGTGGTAAAAAAGCGATTCGCTTGCTTGCCACTGGCCTCCCGGTCATTCCGCCCTGCATGTTTGTCTTTACGTTGATAGCTTCCTTTCCCTTTCTTATTTTTCTCAACCCGCTGTCTGAATAATGGGTCATGCAGTAATGCCTCAATCGCATTATCTTTAATTTGCCCTTTGGTATGCTGATAGCGACTCATAGTAACTCCAGTTCATGTATCAATTCGGCGCGAGTGTAGATCCGCGCGCGGAAAAAATCAACGCCCGGCATGGCTACCGCTGGCGCCTTGCTCTAAGGCTTCGAGTATCGAGCAGTAAACGCTACTGTGCGCCGTGCCGCAGCAGGCATCATTCAGCCGCTGTAAAGAACGCCGCATCGTTTCAAGTTCTTTGATACGCGCTTCGACTTCACTCAGGCGGGCCTGGACGATCCCTTTAGACTCCTGACAAGTATGATGTTCTGGATCGATGCGAATCGATAATAATTCGCGGATCGACTCCAGAGTGAAGCCTAATTGCCTGGCATAACGGATAAAGCGCAGCCGCTGCAGATCGTTATCCGAATAGAGGCGAAAACCGCCTTCAGTACGAATATCATGATCCATCATTTGCTGCTTTTCGTAATAGCGGATGGTATCCGGGGTGACATCAGCCAATTTGGCCAGTTCGCCAATCCGATACATAGCTACTCCTCGTTAATTTTGTGCCACAGTCTGTCGGCATAATCACCGCGTAGAAAATCGGTATTCATACCCGCCTGACGTAATTTCAGTTCAAACAGAGTCAAGCGACGATTTAATTCGGTATACCGCGGATCATCATGCTCTACGGTCTTGAGTAAGTCGCTCAACGCCATGGCATCTCTACGTAACTCAAGCTCCGGTGGCAAACAGCCGGCATTTTTTAATAAGCGATAACCGGCGCGCAGTTCAGGGGGCACGTGTGAATCATCATCCAGCGCCAGCGGTTCGCCGCTGCCGGTCAGATTATCAAACTCGCCTTTAGAGTGTGCGTCGAGGATGTGGCGTTCTGCCCACTGGTCCAGTAACCACATTATACGGCTCCCAGGGATGAACAAAAAGAGTACAGATAGTGTAGTGAAGTGGGATTGCAGTAGATATAAAAAAACCCGCCGGGGCGGGTTTTTTTACGTTACTACAGATTACTCTGCAGCAGCTTCTGCTTTCAGCTCAGCACGATCAACCAGCTCGATGTATGCCATCGGCGCGTTGTCGCCTGCACGGAAGCCACACTTCAGAATGCGAGTGTAACCACCGGCGCGGCTCGCGAAACGCGGGCCCAGCTCGTTAAACAGTTTTGCCACGATCTCGTTATCACGAGTGCGGGCGAATGCCAGACGACGATTAGCAACGCTATCAGTCTTGGCAAGAGTAATCAGCGGCTCAACTACGCGACGCAGTTCTTTCGCTTTCGGCAGGGTCGTCTTGATGATCTCATGACGAACCAGCGAACCTGCCATGTTACGGAACATAGCCTGGCGATGGCTGCTGTTGCGGTTCAGTTGACGACCACTCTTACGATGGCGCATGACCTTATCCTTCTCAGTAAAACCTTAACCTGTGATCCGGTTACTCGTCAGCAATGCTTGCCGGCGGCCAGTTTTCCAGGCGCATGCCCAGAGACAGACCACGTGAAGCCAGCACGTCTTTAATCTCGGTAAGAGATTTTTTACCCAGGTTCGGCGTTTTCAGCAACTCAACCTCGGTACGCTGTACCAGATCACCGATATAGTGGATAGCTTCTGCCTTGAGGCAGTTAGCAGAGCGGACAGTCAATTCCAGATCGTCAACAGGGCGCAGCAGGATCGGATCGAACTCTGGTTTCTCTTCTTTCACTTCCGGCTGACGTACATCACGTAAGTCAACGAAAGCTTCCAGTTGTTCAGCCAGAATGGTTGCCGCACGACGAATCGCCTCTTCAGGATCGATTGTGCCGTTGGTTTCCATTTCGATGACCAGCTTGTCCAGGTCGGTACGCTGCTCAACACGCGCGGCTTCAACATTGTAGGCAATACGCTCTACAGGGCTGTAGCAGGCGTCGACCAGCAGACGGCCGATTGGGCGCTCATCTTCTTCCGAATGAATTCGGGCAGAAGCCGGCACATAACCGCGACCGCGCTGAACTTTGATGCGCATGCTAATAGATGCGTTCTCATCGGTCAGGTGGCAGATCACGTGCTGCGGCTTGACGATTTCGACATCACCGTCGTGGGTAATGTCGGCTGCAGTCACAGGGCCAATGCCAGATTTATTCAAAGTAAGGATGACTTCATCTTTACCCTGAACTCTCACCGCCAGCCCTTTCAGGTTGAGCAGGATTTCAAGGATGTCTTCCTGAACGCCTTCTTTGGTGCTGTACTCGTGCAGTACACCATCAATCTCAACCTCGGTCACCGCGCAACCCGGCATCGATGAGAGCAGAATACGGCGCAGTGCGTTACCCAGAGTATGGCCGAAGCCACGCTCTAAAGGCTCAAGGGTCACCTTGGCGTGCGTCGAACTCACTTGCTCGATATCGACCAGGCGCGGTTTTAGAAACTCTGTCACAGAACCCTGCATTGTGTCCTCTCTTTGGTACTAAGCTTTACTTGGAGTAAAGCTCGACGATCAGGTGTTCGTTAATGTCCGCAGACAGATCAGAACGCTCCGGCTGACGCTTGAACGTACCTTCCATCTTGCCAGCATCAACTTCCAGCCAGGTTGGCTTTTCACGCTGCTCAGCCAGCTCCAGAGCGGCTTTCACGCGAGATTGCTTTTTCGCTTTCTCACGGATGCTAACAACGTCATTCGCTTTTACCTGATAAGAAGCGATGTTAACAACACGACCGTTTACCATGATAGCCTTGTGGCTAACCAGCTGGCGTGCTTCAGCACGAGTGGCGCCGAAGCCCATACGGTATACAACGTTGTCCAGACGACCTTCCAGCAGAGCCAACAGGTTTTCACCGGTGTTGCCTTTCAGACGTGCTGCTTCTTTATAGTAGTTACGGAACTGACGCTCCAGCACACCGTACATACGGCGAACTTTTTGCTTTTCACGCAACTGCACACCATAGTCAGACAGACGCGGCTTACGCGCACCGTGCTGGCCAGGAGCTTGTTCAATTTTACACTTGGTATCGATCGCGCGAACGCCAGACTTAAGGAATAAGTCAGTGCCCTCACGACGGCTCAGCTTGAGCTTAGGACCCAAATATCTTGCCATTTTCTTTCTCCAACAATCCTAGAAACGAGGCGTTATACGCGACGTTTTTTCGGCGGACGACAACCGTTATGAGGGATCGGAGTCACATCAGTAATATTAGTGATGCGGAAACCAGCGGCGTTCAGTGCACGAATAGTAGATTCGCGACCTGGACCCGGACCTTTAACCATAACTTCCAGATTCTTGATGCCGTATTCTTTTACGGCTTCTGCGCAACGCTCTGCTGCAACCTGAGCTGCAAACGGAGTGGATTTGCGAGAACCACGGAAACCGGAACCACCGGCTGTTGCCCAACCCAGCGCGTTACCCTGACGATCAGTGATGGTAACGATGGTGTTGTTAAAAGAAGCATGGATATGAGCCACGCCATCAGAGACTTGTTTTCTTACACGCTTACGTGCACGAACTGGTGCCTTTGCCATTATTCAATCACCCCGATTATTTCTTGATCGGTTTACGCGGACCCTTACGGGTACGTGCGTTGGTCTTAGTACGCTGACCGCGAACCGGAAGACCACGACGATGGCGTAAACCACGGTAGCAACCAAGGTCCATCAGACGCTTGATGCTCAGGGTGATTTCACGGCGCAGATCACCTTCAACGACAAATTTACCTACTGCTTCACGCAGAGAATCAATCTGTTCTTCAGACAGCTCACTGATCTTAACATTTTCAGCGATACCCGTTTCAGCGCAGATGGCTTTAGAGCGGGTCTTGCCGATACCAAAAATTGCAGTTAAAGCAATTACGGTATGTTTCTGATCAGGAATGTTAATGCCTGCTATACGGGCCACTATGCACTCCTACTATTTAATATGTACGTACCATGCTGAAAAGCCCGTTTTCAGGATACTCAAATGGAAACGTACAGACATACAAAAGATTGGCTGGCTAATCTAGCCAGCTCAACCCAACTTTGCAAGAAAAATATGCGAATAAATCAGCCTTGGCGCTGTTTATGCTTTGGCTCGGCACTGCAAATCACACGGATGACACCATCACGCTTAACGATTTTGCAGTTACGGCATAATTTCTTGACGGAAGCACGAACTTTCATTTTTACTCTCCGTAACTTCTCGGGCGACCAGTTAGCGGCCGTAGCCTTTCAGGTTCGCCTTCTTCAATGCAGACTCATACTGACTAGACATCATCAGAGTTTGCACTTGAGCCATAAAGTCCATAATCACGACGACAACAATAAGCAGCGAGGTTCCACCGAAGTAGAACGGCACTTTCATTGCATCACGCATGAACTCCGGGATCAGGCAGATAAAAGTGATATACAACGCACCGACCAGAGTCAGGCGGGTCATTACTTTATCGATATACTTCGCCGTTTGTTCTCCCGGACGAATTCCTGGTACAAATGCACCGGACTTCTTCAGGTTATCTGCTGTTTCACGCGGGTTGAAAACCAACGCCGTGTAGAAGAAACAGAAGAAGATGATTGCAGACGCATAGAGTAACACATAAAGCGGTTGCCCAGGCTGCAAATACAGCGAAATTGTTGTCAGCCAGTTCCAACCAGTACCGCCCCCGAACCATGACGTGATGGTCGCCGGGAACAGAATAATACTGGAAGCGAAGATTGCCGGGATTACCCCCGCCATATTCACTTTCAGCGGTAAATGTGTGCTCTGTGCAGCATAGACACGACGACCCTGTTGACGCTTAGCGTAGTTTACCACAATGCGGCGTTGACCACGTTCAACGAATACAACGAAGAAGGTCACTGCAAATACTAATACTGCAACCAACAGCAACAGGAGGAAGTGCAGGTCGCCTTGACGCGCTTGCTCGATAGTATGGGCGATGGCCGGCGGGAGTCCCGCAACGATCCCGGCGAAGATCAGGATCGAGATACCGTTTCCGATACCGCGTTCGGTGATCTGTTCGCCGAGCCACATCAGGAACATAGTCCCTGTGACCAGACTAACAACAGCGGTGAAATAGAATGCAAAGCCCGGATTAATCACCAGGCCCTGCATACCAGGCATATTCGGCAGACCGGTAGCAATACCGATCGACTGGAATATAGCCAGCACCAGAGTACCGTAGCGGGTGTACTGGCTGATCTTACGACGACCAGACTCCCCTTCTTTCTTCAGTTCTGCCAGCGGTTGATAAACAACGGTCAGCAGCTGGACAATGATCGACGCCGAAATATACGGCATGATCCCCAGAGCAAAGATAGAAGCACGGCTGAGAGCACCACCAGAGAACATGTTAAACATTTCAATGATGGTGCCTCGCTGTTGCTCAAGCAGTTTGGCAAGTACAGTGGCATCAATACCAGGGATCGGAATAAAAGAGCCAATACGGAACACAATCAGCGCACCGATAACAAACAAAAGTCTGCGTTTCAGTTCGCCAATTCCACCTTTGGCACTTTGAAAATCTAATCCCGGTTGTTTAGCCATCTGCTACTTATTCCTCAATTTTACCGCCAGCAGCTTCGATAGCAGCACGAGCGCCTTTAGTCACGCGCAGGCCACGAACAGTTACCGGACGAGTTACCTCACCAGACAGGATCACTTTCGCGAACTCGATCTGGATACCGATAATGTTAGCCGCTTTCAGCGTGTTCAGGTCTACCACATCGCCTTCTACGTGAGCCAGATCAGACAGACGAACTTCTGCAGTGATCATTGCTTTACGAGAAGTGAAGCCGAATTTCGGCAGACGACGGTACAGTGGCATCTGACCACCCTCGAAACCGCGACGTACGCCACCGCCAGAACGAGAGTTCTGACCTTTGTGACCACGACCACCGGTTTTACCGAGGCCAGAACCGATACCACGACCCAGGCGTTTACCCGCCTTTTTGGAGCCTTCGGCCGGAGACAGAGTATTTAAACGCATCTCTTACTCCTCAACTTTAACCATGAAGGAAACCGCGTTGACCATACCACGAACAGCAGGAGTATCCTCGCGCTCTACGGTGTGACCAATACGACGCAGACCCAGGCCAAGCAGCGTTGCCTTGTGTTTCGGCAAACGACCGATTGCACTGCGGGTTTGAGTAATTTTAATAGTCTTTGCCATGGTTTATTTCCCCAGAATTTCTTCAACGGATTTACCACGCTTGGCAGCGACCATATCTGGAGACTTCATATTTTCCAGGCCATCAATAGTTGCACGAACCACGTTGATCGGGTTGGTGGAACCATATGCTTTAGCCAGAACGTTACGAACCCCAGCGACTTCCAGAACGGCGCGCATTGCACCACCGGCGATGATACCGGTACCTTCGGAAGCCGGCTGCATGAATACACGAGAACCCGTGTGAGTACCCTTAACCGGGTGCTGCAGGGTGCCAGTATTCAGCGCGACGTTAATCATATTGCGACGGGCTTTTTCCATCGCTTTCTGGATCGCTGCTGGAACTTCACGCGCTTTACCGTAACCAAAACCTACGCGACCGTTACCGTCACCAACTACAGTCAGAGCTGTGAAGGAGAAAATACGACCACCTTTAACGGTTTTAGATACGCGGTTTACCGCGATCAGCTTTTCCTGCAGTTCGCCAGCTTGTTTTTCGATGTGAGCCATCTTACACCTCTACCTTAGAACTGAAGGCCAGCTTCACGGGCAGCATCTGCCAGTGCCTGGACACGACCATGATATTGGAACCCGGAACGGTCAAAGGAAACATCTTTGATGCCTTTTTCCAGAGCGCGTTCAGCAACAGCTTTACCCACAGCTGCAGCCGCGTCTTTGTTACCGGTGTACTTCAGTTGTTCAGAGATAGCTTTTTCTACAGTAGAAGCAGCTACCAGAACTTCAGAACCATTCGGAGCAATTACCTGTGCGTAAATATGACGCGGGGTACGATGTACCACCAGGCGAGTTGCACCCAGCTCCTGGAGCTTGCGGCGTGCGCGGGTCGCACGACGGATACGAGCAGATTTCTTATCCATAGTGTTACCTTACTTCTTCTTAGCCTCTTTGGTACGCACGACTTCGTCGGCGTAACGAACACCCTTGCCTTTGTAAGGCTCAGGACGACGGTAGGCGCGCAGATCTGCTGCAACCTGACCGATCACCTGCTTATCAGCGCCTTTCAGCACGATTTCAGTTTGAGTCGGACATTCTGCAGTGATACCGGCCGGCAGTTTATGCTCAACAGGATGAGAGAAACCTAAAGCCAGGTTTACTACATCCCCTTTGACCGCTGCACGATAGCCTACACCAACCAGCTGAAGCTTTTTAGTGAAGCCTTCGGTAACACCGATAACCATTGAGTTCAGCAGGGCACGCGCGGTACCAGCCTGAGCCCATCCGTCTACGTAACCATCACGCGGACCGAAGGTCAGTGCATTATCTGCATGTTTAACTTCAACAGCATCGTTGAGAGTACGAGTCAGCTCGCCATTTTTACCTTTGATCGTAATAACCTGACCGTTGACTTTAACGTCAACGCCGGCAGGAACAACGACCGGTGCTTTAGCAACACGAGACATTTTTTCCTCCGATTAGGCTACGTAGCAGATAATTTCGCCACCAAGACCAGCTTGGCGCGCTGCACGATCAGTCATAACACCTTTAGAGGTAGAAACAACTGCGATACCCAGACCCGCCATAACTTTCGGCAGCTCATCTTTACGTTTGTAGATGCGCAGACCTGGGCGGCTGACACGCTGAATGCTTTCTACAACAGCTTTACCCTGGAAATACTTAAGAGTCAGTTCCAGTTCCGGCTTGATGTCGCCTTCAACTTTAAAATCTTCAATAAAGCCTTCTTCCTTCAGCACGTTGGCAATTGCCACTTTCAGCTTGGAGGAAGGCATGGTGACCGCAGCTTTATTCGCGGCCTGACCGTTACGGATACGGGTCAGCATATCCGCGATCGGATCTTGCATGCTCATCTGTCTTTACTCCCGTGATTCAATTGGTGACAATTACCAGCTAGCCTTTTTCAGACCCGGGATTTCACCGCGCATAGCGGCTTCACGGACCTTGATACGGCTCAACCCGAACTTCCGCAGGAAACCATGCGGACGACCTGTTTGACGGCAGCGATTACGCTGACGAGACGGGCTGGAATCACGCGGCAGAGTCTGCAGCTTGAGAACAGCGTTCCAACGATCTTCGTCGGTTGCGTTCACATCAGAGATGATAGCTTTCAGTTCAGCGCGTTTAGCGAAGAATTTATCAGCTAAAGCCACGCGCTTTACTTCGCGTGCTTTCATTGATTGCTTAGCCATTAAGTAACCCTACCTTACTTGCGGAACGGGAAGTCAAAGGCAGCCAGCAGAGCGCGGCCTTCTTCATCAGATTTCGCAGTAGTGGTAATGGTAATATCCAAACCACGAACGCGGTCGACTTTATCGTAGTCGATTTCTGGGAAGATGATCTGCTCACGGACACCCATGCTGTAGTTACCACGACCGTCGAAAGACTTAGCGGACAAGCCACGGAAGTCACGGATACGCGGTACAGCAATAGTGATCAGGCGCTCAAAGAACTCCCACATGCGCTCGCCGCGCAGAGTTACTTTACAGCCGATCGGATAGCCCTGACGGATTTTGAAGCCTGCAACTGATTTGCGTGCTTTGGTGATCAGCGGTTTTTGACCGGAGATTGCTGTCAGGTCAGCTGCTGCGTTATCCAGCAGTTTCTTGTCAGCGATCGCTTCACCAACACCCATGTTCAGGGTGATCTTCTCGACCCGAGGGACTTGCATGACAGAATTGTAGTTAAACTCAGTCATGAGTTTAGCGACTACTTCGTCTTTGTAGTAATCATGCAGTTTCGCCATCGTACTACTCCAAATTACTTGATAGTTTCGCTATTAGATTTGAAGAAACGGACTTTTTTGCCGTCTTCGAATCTAAAGCCTACACGGTCAGCCTTGCCGGTTGCCGCGTTGAAGATAGCAAGGTTAGAGACTTGAATAGCTGCTTCTTTCTCTACGATGCCGCCTGGTTGGTTCAGGGCCGGAACCGGCTTCTGATGTTTCTTAACCAGGTTGATACCTTCAACAATGACCTTGCCGGAAGACAGGACATTTTTAACTTTACCGCGTTTACCTTTATCTTTACCGGTTAACACGATAACTTCGTCATCACGACGGATTTTCGCTGCCATGATTCGCTCCTTAGAGTACTTCTGGTGCCAGAGAGATAATTTTCATGAACTTCTCGTTACGAAGTTCACGAGTTACCGGCCCAAAAATACGCGTACCGATAGGTTGCTCGCTGTTATTGTTTAAAATAACGCATGCATTACCATCGAAGCGAATGACAGAACCGTCCGGGCGACGAACACCCTTCTTGGTGCGCACCACTACCGCCTTCAGCACATCACCTTTCTTGACCTTACCACGCGGAATTGCTTCTTTGATGGTGATCTTGATGATGTCGCCTACGCCTGCGTAGCGACGGTGCGAGCCACCCAGAACCTTGATACACATTACGCGACGTGCACCGGAGTTGTCGGCGACGTTCAGCATAGTCTGTTCTTGGATCATTTTAGTGCTCCGCTAATGTCAACTACTACTGGGACCCAAAAGCTGGGTCGTTAAAAGCCCCATATCGAGGGCGCGGCATTATAACACCGCTTCTGCAATATGGGTAGAAAAAATAAACGGCCCATCGCTGAGCCGTTTATTCGTATTGAGAATGCGTACTCTATTACAGAACCGCTTTCTCTACAACGCGAACCAGCGTCCAGGACTTAGTCTTGGACAGTGGACGGCATTCACGGATTTCAACCTTGTCGCCGATACCACATTCGTTGTTCTCGTCATGTACGTGCAGTTTGGTCGTACGTTTGATGAATTTACCGTAGATCGGGTGTTTCACAAAACGTTCGATAGCAACAACAATGGATTTCTCCATTTTGTCGCTAACTACGCGACCTTGCAGAGTACGGATTTTATCGGTCATTACGCACCCGCCTTCTGAGTCAGTAAAGTCTTAACGCGTGCAACATCACGACGCACTTGCTTCAGCAGATGAGTCTGTTGCAGCTGGCCACTTGCAGCCTGCATACGCAGGTTGAACTGCTCACGCAGCAGGTTCAGCAGCTCAGCGTTCAGCTCTTCAACGCTTTTTTCACGCAGCTCTTTTGCTTTCATTACATCACCGTCTTAGTTACAAAGGTGGTTTTGATCGGCAGTTTCGCTGCTGCCAGGCCGAATGCTTCACGGGCCAGCTCTTCCGGTACGCCGTCCATTTCATAAAGGACTTTACCCGGCTGAATCAAGGCAACCCAGTACTCCACGTTACCTTTACCTTTACCCATACGAACTTCCAGCGGCTTCTCGGTGATCGGTTTGTCCGGGAATACACGGATCCAGATCTTACCTTGACGCTTAACTGCACGGGTCATAGCACGACGTGCTGCTTCGATCTGACGTGCAGTCAGACGACCACGGCCAACAGCTTTCAGACCGAAAGTGCCGAAGCTAACATCCGTACCCTGCGCCAGACCACGGTTGCGGCCTTTGTGCACTTTACGGAATTTTGTACGCTTTGGTTGTAACATCAGCGACGCTCCTTATTTACGGCCTTTACGCTGCTGCTTTTTAGGTTGAGCAGCCGGTTCCGGTTGTTCAACAGCAGCCATACCACCCAGGATCTCACCTTTGAAGATCCATACCTTAACGCCGATTACACCGTAAGTGGTGTGCGCTTCAGAGGTGTTGTAGTCGATGTCAGCACGCAGAGTGTGCAGCGGTACGCGACCTTCACGGTACCATTCGGTACGTGCGATTTCCGCGCCGCCCAGACGGCCGCTAACTTCAACTTTGATACCTTTAGCGCCCAGACGCATTGCGTTCTGTACAGCACGCTTCATAGCACGACGGAACATAACGCGACGTTCCAGCTGAGAAGTGATGCTGTCAGCAACCAATTTAGCGTCCAGTTCAGGCTTACGAACTTCGGCAATATTGATCTGTGCAGGAACGCCAGCGATATCCGCTACGACCTTGCGCAGTTTTTCTACGTCTTCGCCTTTCTTACCGATAACGATACCCGGGCGAGCAGTGTGAATGGTCACACGGATGCTCTTAGCCGGACGCTCGATAACGATGCGAGATACAGACGCTTTAGCCAGCTCTTTAGTTAAGAACTGACGTACTTTAAAATCGCTGTCCAGGTTGTCAGCGAATTCTTTGGTGTTCGCGAACCAGGTAGAGTTCCATGGTTTGACAATACCCAGGCGAATACCATTAGGATGTACTTTCTGACCCATTGCTAGTCTCCAGAGTCTCAGCGATCGGACACAACCACAGTGATGTGGCTGGTGCGCTTCAGGATGCGATCTGCACGACCTTTAGCACGCGGCATAATGCGCTTCATGCTCGGGCCTTCGTCTACGAAAATTTTCGCAACTTTCAGATCATCAATGTCAGCGCCATCGTTGTGTTCAGCGTTAGCAATGGCAGATTCCAGTACCTTCTTGACCAGTACAGCAGCTTTTTTGTTGGTGTAGGTCAGAATATCCAGGGCCTGCGACACTTTCTTACCGCGAATCAGGTCAGCTACAAGGCGAACCTTCTGAGCAGAAGAACGAGCATGGCGATGTTGAGCTAAAGTTTCCATCTCTTCCTCCTACCTTATTTCTTCTTCGCTTTTTTATCAGCAGCGTGGCCGCGATAAGTACGAGTCGGTGCGAATTCACCCAGTTTGTGACCAACCATTTCGTCGGAAACAAAGACTGGAACGTGCTGACGACCATTATGGACAGCGATGGTCAAACCGATCATGTTAGGAAAGATCGTTGAACGACGGGACCAAGTGCGCAGGGGCTTCTTGTCTCCGCTTTCCACCGCTTTCTCTACCTTCTTCAGCAAGTGCAGGTCAATAAAAGGACCTTTCTTGAGAGAACGTGGCATGGCTTATCCTCTAAAATTATTTGCTACGGCGACGTACGATGAATTTATCAGTACGCTTGTTGCTGCGGGTCTTCTTACCTTTGGTCTGCAGGCCCCACGGGGATACCGGGTGCTTACCAAAGTTACGACCTTCACCACCACCATGTGGGTGATCGACTGGGTTCATCGCAGTACCGCGAACGGTAGGACGAACACCACGCCAGCGTGCAGCACCTGCTTTACCCAGAACGCGCAGCATATGCTCAGCATTGCCAACTTCGCCCAGAGTAGCGCGGCAGTCTGCTTCGACTTTACGCATTTCACCAGAACGCAGACGCAGGGTGACATAAGCACCGTCACGAGCAACGATCTGAACGTAAGTACCAGCGGAACGAGCCAGCTGACCGCCTTTACCTGGTTTCATTTCTACGTTATGAACGGTAGAACCAACCGGGATATTGCGCATCGGCAGGGTGTTGCCTGCTTTGATTGCAGCATCAACGCCAGACTGAATCTGGTCGCCAGCTTTCAGGCCTTTCGGGGCCAGAATGTAACGGCGCTCACCGTCTTTGTACAGAACCAGCGCGATGTTCGCGGAACGGTTCGGATCGTACTCAAGACGTTCAACAACTGCCGGGATACCATCTTTGTTGCGTTTGAAGTCAACAATACGGTAAGCCTGCTTGTGACCACCACCGATATGACGAGTGGTGATACGGCCATTGTTGTTACGACCGCCGGATTTGCTGTTTTTTTCAACCAGCGGAGCAAAAGGTTTGCCCTTGTGCAGCTCTGGGTTGACCACTTTAACAACGTGGCGACGACCCGGAGATGTCGGTTTACATTTAACAACTGCCATTGTATTACTCCTCCGACTTACTCAGCGCCGCCGACGAAGTCCAGATTCTGGCCTTCCTTCAGGGTGACGTAAGCTTTTTTCCAGTCGCTACGACGACCGATACGCTGTCCGTGACGTTTAACTTTCCCTTTAACTACCAGGGTGTTAACGACTTCGACTTCGACTTCAAACAGTTTCTGCACAGCAGCTTTAATTTCTGCTTTGGTCGCGTCTTTAGCAACTTTGAGAACGATGGTGTTGGTTTTTTCCATCGCAGTAGACGCTTTTTCAGAAACGTGCGGTGCGCGCAGCACCTTCAGCAGACGTTCTTCACGAATCATGCCAGCATCTCCTCAACTTGCTTAACAGCATCAGCAGTCATTACGACTTTGTCGAAGGCGATCAGGCTAACCGGGTCGATACCAGTCGCATCGCGTACGTCAACCTTGTGCAGGTTACGTGCGGCCAGGAACAGGTTCTCGTCCAGCTCACCGGTGATGATCAGCACATCTTCCAGAGCCATGTCTTTCAGTTTCTGAGCCAGCAGCTTAGTTTTAGGCGCTTCTACAGAGAACTTCTCGACAACGATCAGACGATCCTGACGTACCAGTTCGGACAGAATGCTTTTCAGCGCGCCGCGGTACATCTTCTTGTTAACTTTTTGACTGTGGTCCTGCGGACGAGCAGCGAAGGTTACGCCACCGGAACGCCAGATCGGGCTCTTGATAGAACCTGAACGCGCACGGCCGGTACCTTTCTGGCGCCATGGCTTTTTGCCTGAACCAGTTACTTCAGCACGAGTCTTCTGAGCACGAGTACCCTGACGCGCACCAGCTGCATAAGCAACAACAACCTGGTGAACCAGCGCTTCGTTGAAATCACGACCGAAGGTAGTTTCGGAAACAGTCAGCGCGCTCTGCGCGTCTTTCAATACTAATTCCATTGCTATCCCCTTACGCCTTCACAGCTGGTTTAACGATCAGGTCGCAGCCGGTTGCACCCGGAACACCACCTTTAACCAGCAGCAGGTTGCGCTCAGCGTCAACACGTACTACGTCCAGGCTCTGAACAGTAACGCGTTCGTTGCCCAGCTGACCTGCCATTTTCTTGCCTTTGAACACTTTGCCCGGAGTCTGGTTCTGACCGATAGAACCCGGAACGCGGTGAGACAAGGAGTTACCGTGGGTAGCGTCCTGGGTACGGAAGTTCCAGCGCTTAACGGTACCAGCGAAACCTTTACCTTTAGAGGTACCGGTTACGTCAACTTTTTTAACGTCAGCAAACAGTTCAACGCTAATGTTCTGACCAACGGTGTATTCTTCACCATCTGCCAGACGGAACTCCCACAGGCCGCGGCCAGCTTCTACGCCAGCTTTAGCAAAGTGACCAGCTTCCGGCTTAGTTACACGGTTAGCTTTTTTAGCACCAGTGGTAACCTGAATAGCGCGATAGCCATCGTTAGCCAGATCTTTGACCTGAGTAACGCGGTTTGCTTCAACTTCGATAACGGTTACTGGGATAGAGACGCCATCTTCAGTGAAGATGCGGGTCATACCCACTTTTTTACCGACTAAACCAATCATTGTATCAACCTCTCAATCGCTCGATGACCTGATTAACCCAGGCTGATCTGCACGTCTACACCGGCAGCCAGGTCCAGACGCATCAGAGCATCAACGGTTTTTTCAGTTGGCTCAACGATGTCAACCAGACGCTTGTGAGTACGAATCTCGTACTGATCACGCGCATCTTTGTTGACGTGCGGAGAGATCAGAACGGTGAAACGCTCTTTGCGGGTCGGCAGCGGGATCGGACCACGGACTTGCGCACCAGTGCGCTTAGCAGTCTCGACGATTTCCGCGGTTGATTGATCGATCAGACGATGATCAAACGCTTTAAGGCGGATACGGATTCTTTGGTTCTGCATGAGACCAGAGCTCCAATTATTTTATAGACGAAATGATTACTCCTCATACCCATTACGATTGATGGGAGAGTGTAACCGTTCTTACAGAGTTCCCCGATTGGGAACATTGTTAGGTAGCAAACTGCGCTACCAGGGCTCATATCGAACCGGCCGTCAATTTTGACAGGCCCGCGCATTATACGCAAATTCAGGCGCGACGCAAGTGCTGATTAGAAAATCATCACCACAATTTGCGCGTCTTCTCGCCCAGGCGCTCGGCAATGCAATAACACGATAAATAAGTCAGGAAGCAGCCATCCATCTTGCACAAATGCGCTTTGCGCTAACGCGCGACGATAAGCAAAGTGAGCGCATTATCTCCGAACAGGAGTGTTCCATGCTTACCGTCCTCCCCTTCTTAGTTTGTTATTGTGGATTAACCCTGGCGTTATGCCGGCAGGACCTGCTTCGCGGTCTTCTTCCTGACAGCCTCACCTGTCCCCTGCTGTGGAGCGGTTTTGTTTTTTACCTGTGTCTGGCGCCGCAGCGGCTAGAGGATGCCGTCTGGGGGGCAATTGCAGGCTATCTCATTTTTGCCCTGCTCTACTGGCTATATAGGGTGTTTCGCGGCTATGAGGGATTAGGATACGGCGACATTAAATATCTTGCCGCCCTCGGCGCCTGGCACGGCTGGCAGAGGTTGCCGCAACTGGTGTTGGCCGCATCGCTGCTTGCCGGGATGGCATGGGTGATATTGGCGTTGTTCAGGAGGAGTAAGCAACAACGATGGGGTTTGAACAACCCGCTGCCGTTTGGGCCATTTCTGACTGCAGCGGGTTTTTGGTGCGGGTGGCAGACGTTCGCTAGTCTGACACTTTGATCTGCGATTGAAGGTAATTTTGCAGACCGATTTTGCCGATCAGATCTAACTCGGTTTCCAGCCAGTCAATATGGCCTTCCTCATCGGCAAGGATTTCAATCATCATATCGCGACTGACATAATCATGAACGCTGTCGGCATAGGCGATTGCCTCACGCAGGTTTTGCGCGCCTTCGAGCTCCAGCCGTAAGTCAGACTGCAGCATCTCTTCGACATCCTCACCGATGCCAAGTTTGCCAAGATCCTGCAGGTTAGGCAGCCCTTCAAGAAACAAAATACGCTCGATGTACTTATCGGCGTGTTTCATCTCATCGATAGATTCATGATATTCAATATCGTTGAGGCGCATCAGGCCCCAGTTCTTGAACATTCTTGCATGAAGAAAATACTGGTTAATAGCAACCAGTTCGTTTCCCAATAATTTATTGAGATAACTTATGATTTTGACATCACCTTTCATTATAAAGTCCCTCCGCTTCCACTTATTGAAGCGTAGTCCGGGCTATAAGGATGTCAAAAAGAGAAGAGTCGCGATCAGGCGATTTCTTTGAATTCCGGCATGCTGGTTAATTCATCTTCCATCACTTCACGTGCCGCGCGGACGCACTTACCGCATTGATTTCCAACGGGAATAAACTTGCGTAATTGTTGAAAAGATTGCGGTTGAAATTGACGCACAACCTGACGGATTTTTTTATCGCTTACGCCATTGCACAAACAAACGTACATATAAACTCCCGTTCAATTTATGCACAAAGTTTAAATGAGAATAGTTATGATTACAATAGACTGTTTATTAATTATCCCTGGCGGCGCACTTTATGAATATTTATACCATCGCGGCTTATCACCAAATCATAGACAGCAAAAAGGGCGCCGAAGCGCCCTTTTTAATTCAAAGCTAACGAATTAGCCCAGAACTTTAGCTACAACGCCCGCGCCAACGGTACGGCCGCCTTCACGGATTGCGAAACGCAGACCATCGT
>NZ_JBEAHW010000002.1:0-27290 GCF_040062085.1 Klebsiella sp. JN_Kp122 | reverse complement strand
CAGTTGGTTAGAGCACCACCTTGACATGGTGGGGGTCGTTGGTTCGAGTCCAATTAAACGCACCATATGCGTCCGTAGCTCAGTTGGTTAGAGCACCACCTTGACATGGTGGGGGTCGGTGGTTCGAGTCCACTCGGACGCACCATTTCAATCCTTATTGATTTGGTGCGCACTTCTCTACTTTCCTCTTGCTTTTATCTATAACGACATCAGTCGCTGTACCTGAATACTCTCCAGTTTCCCCTCCAGAATCGCCAGAAAATCGTCATGATACGGCATCGCAACGTGCTGTTTTAGATCGTCTTCCGAGCGCCAACGCTCAATAAACACAAATGAGATCTTTCCTTGCCGGGAAAGCTGCCTGACATCAGGGATCTCCCGGCTTTCGTGCAGGTCATATTGCAGGCACCCTGCTTCTCTGTGCGTCGGCGGCACCATGGCTAATGCCGCCTCTCTGATGGTATCGATATATTCAGGATGGGGGGTCAGCGTGGCAACAATTTTGACTTCACTCATAAGGTTTCCTCTGGCTCACCGTATTCCCCTGGAGGCTATATCTATCCAGGGCGTGAATTATTCAGCGTAGTGGTGAAGCCAGAATTACGCCAGAGTCCGCGTCAGCGCCCTTTCTCATACACGGTCATGGTAAAGACGACGGGCAACTGACTGAAATTACAATATTCATGTGGCACATCGGTACGTGCTACCGCAGAACACCCTTCAGCCACCTGATATGGGTCATTATTCACCGTCAGGGTGAGTTCTCCCTCGGTCACGTATAGCAGTTCCCAGGTGTCGGCCGGATGCCCCGGCGAACGGAACGATTCGCCAGGCAACATCCGCCACTGCCAGAGTTCAAGCATATCCGGTCCGCTGGTGCCGGCCAGCAGCCTGGCACTGCCGCCCTGCTCGCCGCGCCATAATACCGGAATCGCATCACGGTCGATAAGATGAACCATCGGCTCACTGGCAACGTTGACAAACTCCGCCACCGACACCCCCATCGCCGCAGCGATTTTGCACAACAGCGCGATACTGGGATTCGCGCGACACCCTTCGATATCCACCAACATCCCTTTACTGACGCCGGCGCGACGGGAAAGCTCGTCGAGAGAGATCTTCTTTTCGCGTCGAAACTGCTTAATACGCCGCGATACCGCCTCATTAATGCGGCTTAGATCGTTACCGTTATCGGTCGTTATATTGACTTTATCATTCATCGGTCGATATTATGCTCTAAATCAGTCATTACAGGATTATGCAATGTCTCACCCATTACCGTCAATTAGCCCACAGTTAGCCGGGATCGCTCCTGGGTTTCGGGCACTGAGTATTACCGTCAACGCTGCGCCGCTAGGTGATGCTTCTATCGGTGAAGCCGCGCTGGCGTCAGCCTGTCAGGCAGTATTAGCCGGAGAGCCCGCATGGGCGGAGGACCATCTCGCGGCATGGTCTACGGTATTCAAAGCGTTTGGCGCTAAACCGAAACGTACGCCCTGTTCCGCAGAAGCGTTGCGTAAACGCGTACTTCGCGATGGCGCCATGCCGGCAATTGACCCGGTCGTTGACCTCTACAATGCCGTCAGTCTGCGGTATGCCATTCCCGTCGGCGGCGAGAACATCGCCGCCTATTGCGGCGCGCCGCGTCTGGTCATCGCCGACGGCTCTGAGCCCTTTGATACGATGAAGGAAGGCTTAGCCGCCGTAGAATCACCGGAACCAGGAGAAGTCATTTGGCGTGACGATCGCGGTGTGACCTGCCGCCGCTGGAACTGGCGACAGGGAGTTCGTACCCGCCTGAGCGCTCGCGATCGACAGATGTGGTTTATTCTGGAAAGCCTGCCAGAGATGCCGCTCGAAGCGCTGCATGAGGCCGGCCGCATGCTTACCGGGGGGCTGGAGCAGATGATGCCCGGCTTGAGCCACCAGTCCACGCTAATCAGCCTATAAAGTCAGACACAGGAGCAGGTAATGTCACTATTTTTAACCAGTTTTATCTTTGAGAAGAAAGAGTACGACGATGACTTTTATCAACTGGACGGCGAGATCGAGCGCTATACCCAGTCGCTGGAGGGATTTATCGGTATGGAGAGCTATCATGATGCCGCCAGCGGCCGAATCATCAACAACTACTACTGGCGCGACCGACAGTCTATGGAAATGATGATGAACCATCTGCAACACCAGCAGGCCAAAGCTCAGGGGCAACGCTGGATCGCCGGGTATCAAACCATCGTTGCCGAGATTGAGGGCAGCCACAATATGAACCTGCCCCATCCACTTGCAGAGTATCCACTACGCTATCAAACACAACATCAGTGATTTTGAACAAGATAGGCAAATTGTTTCGATTTTAAACAATCATCATTGGTTCTATTCTTATCACATCGGAGCAACAGCGCTCCTCACCAAACAAAATCTTTAAGGAATATGACCATGAAATCCATCAAAACTTTTGCTGCAGTTACCGTGCTGTCCCTGATGTCATTCGGTGCTTTTGCCCAGAGCGTGACGGCAACCGCTTCAACCCTAGACCGTGCGGAAGCGAAAATTGCCGCCCAGGCTGCGGAGCAAGGCGCGTCTTATAAAATTACCAGCGCCCAGTTCAATAACCGCGTCTATATGACTGCCGAACTGAGCAAATAATAGTGCGAGTGTGACGCGCCAGGCTTTATCTCTGGCGCGCCGTGCTGCTTTTCAGCGAAGACAATGTCGTTGTCCTCTCCACCGATGCTTCAACTACCTGCCACTTGCTCCAGCACCGCCGAGGCCTTTGCCGCTATTTCGGCGCTGACTTTTGTCGCCAGCACGTCAATAAATCCACGCAGCTGCTGCGCCGTCAGGCCGTTGTGCAGGCTAATCGCGTAATGGCTCTTCAGCTGGCTTTCCACGCCCGATAGTGCGGCCAGCATTGAGATCGTCGCCAGCTCGCGCGTCGGCCAATCCAGGACGTCACGCTGGAAAATATCGCCAAACAGATGCGCCTTCAGATAGCAGTCGATAGCTGGCGCAAATTCAAATAGCGGTCCGCTGACCGTTTGCCCGACCAGTTGTGTCTGATTACGGCTACCGGCCTGCAGGCTATCCCAATTCTCCGGTAACGGGGTCGCTGTCGCCCCCTCGTTATCAATAACGCCTCGCGCCTGACGCTCGGTTATCACCTTCATCAGGCAGGAGAGCGCATTCAGGCTACGCGGAAAGCCGCAATAGGCGTACAGCTGCACCAGCGTCTCTTTTAATTCATTTATCGTCAGGCCGGTATCCAGCGCGGTATCCAGCGCATGGGCCAGCGCCGCGATATTGCCTTCGGCGGCCAGGGCGGCCACTGGGATCAGCGCCTGTTGGCGCGCGTTCAATGGGTTTTGCATCGTTTGTTCTCCAAACGGAAAGTATCGACAGGAGAAAAAGATTATAGAAACTTGGCAGGGGGTTGATTAGCCAGGCAAAAACGAACAGACCTATGAGATGGGCTCATGAATTATCTATTACGATGCACAGGGCTTCCTTGCCCTGGGGGATATTATTCGAAGTAGACTTCCGGGTTTTCCGACAGTGAAACGAAGGTTTTGGTGTCTTTATCCAGCGCGCGAATATCGCCGCTTTCAATATCATAGAACCAGCCGTGCAGACGCAGGGTTTTGTCACGCAGGCCAACCGCAACCGACGGATGCGTTTTAATGTTGTTCAACTGGGCAATAACGTTTTCCTGCACCATACCGTTCACTTTATCGGTCTCGCTGGCCCAGGTTTTCTTCTCAACCACCGCTTTCGCCGCGTCCGAATAACGCAACCAGTGGGAAACGGCAGGCATTGGTTCCAGACACTGACAGGTGGCGATGGCTTTCATCGCGCCGCAGTTGGAGTGGCCGCAGATGACAATATCCGTCACACCGAGGGCGACAACCGCATATTCAATGGTGGCTGACACGCCGCCCGGCTCCGGCCCGAAAGAGGGCACAATATTACCGGCATTACGAATAACGAACAGCTGCCCTGGCTCCTGCTGGGTAACCAGCTCCGGGACCAGGCGGCTATCAGAACAAGAGATGAACAACGCTTTTGGATTCTGGCTCGACGCCAGGCTGCGGAAGAGCTCTTTGCGTTGCGGGAAAATCTCTTTCTGGAAGTTGAGGAAGCCCTCAATGATATGTTGCATAGCAGTGTCTCTTTTCTCTGTAGTAATTACGATATGACAAAGATCACATTTAGCTAGTGTATCACCGAAGCGCAGAATAGGAATCGTTATTGGTAATAGCTGTGCAATAAGCACCCAACCTGTCCTTTGGGTGCTTGCCTCTGTGGGTCTACATAAAGAACTTCACCGCTTGTTGCAAGGTGGTGCCCATTCCCCACAGCAAGGGTATACCGACGGCCAGCCAGCTTAGCGTCAGCAGCAGCGGCGCGGGCTTCGGCTCCCAGCTCAGCTGCGCATCTTTATTGATAGTATACAGGCCCTTCGCCTGCTGCTGTTGCTCCGCGGTCATGGCATATTTCTGTGGAATCGGCCGAACCAGCTGATTACAAATAAAGCCGATGATAAGCAACCCGGTCAACGCCAGCAGCGTGATGTCATAAATTCTCGCGGGTTCCACTCCCTGCGCCAGCTGGTACTCGCGCAAATAGTTGACCAGCACCGGGCCGCTGATCCCGGCCGCCGACCAGGCAGTCAGCAGACGACCATGGATCGCGCCAACCATTTGTGAACCAAATACATCGGCAAGATATGCCGGGATGGTCGCGAAACCGCCGCCGTACATGGAGATAATCACGCAGAGCGCACAGACAAAAAACGCCACGTAGCCGCCGTGATTAATCAGCGGCAACGTGCCGTAAAGCAGGGTTCCCAGAAAGAAGATCAGCGCGAAGGTGACCTTCCTGCCGCACATATCGGAAACAGAAGCCCAGAAAAAGCGCCCCAGAATATTAAACAGGCTGAGCAGGCCGGTAAATCCCGCCGCCATTGTCGCGATGCGCTTCAGCTGTTCTGCATTGAGTTCCTGCCAGCCCAGATCCAGGGATAGTAGCTTTCCGGCAAAAATCTCCTGCAGCATCGGTGAAGCCATGCCGAGAATGCCAATCCCGGCGGTAACGTTGAGCCATAGCACCAGCCACAGCAGCCAGAACTGCGGGGTGCGCCAAGCGACGCTAACGTGAACCTGAACGGTCGGCTGTTTGCTGATGGCTCGCTGCGCCTTCACGCCGACCGGATGCCAGCCCATAGGCGGCAGACGGTAACCAAAAGTGCCGCAGAGCATGAACAGCGCATATATCACCGCCAGCGCCAGAATGCTCTGCCATACCCCACTTTCCTGACCATCGGCGAAAAAATTGATCAGCCAATTCGCCAGTGGCGCTCCCACCAGCGCCCCGCCGCCGAAGCCCATGATCGCCATTCCCGCGGCCATCCCTCGCTTATCGGGGAACCAGCGCAATAGCGTTGAGACCGGCGAGATATAGCCAAGCCCCAGGCCAACGCCGCCAATCACGCCAGCACCCAACCACAGTAGCCACAGCTGATGAAAATAGATTGCCACGGTCGCCAGCAGCAGGCCGCCGCACCAGCAGAGGGTTGCAACGAAACTCACCAGCCGCGGGCCAACCTTCTCCAGCCAGCTCCCCCAAAGCGCCGCGGAGCAGCCGAGAAAAACGAAGAACAGCGTATAGGTCCAGCCGAGCAGGGAAATTTTCCAGTCGCACTGGCGGGTAACCAGTTGCTGCCAGAACGACATATCGACCGGACACTGCAGCGGCGCGCTGCCACCAATCAGCTGCGACATTGGCAGCCAGTAAACGGAAAAGCCGTAGGCCATGCCAATGCACAAATGCACCGCCAGCGCCGCGGGAGGGACCAACCAGCGGTTAAATCCAGGTTTAGCAATAATGCGGGGCTTAGCAAAAAAACGACTCAACGATGAAACGGGCGGAGTCGCGAGATTCTCATTTATCTGCACCATGTTCCTGTCCTTATCATGTTTGTTTGCCGGCTACCGCAGCAGCCGATGGCAAACGGTAAAGGCAAGAACAATGCCACCTGCTGAAAAAACGAACAGAAAATGGTGACTGAAGCGAGCAAGCAGAACAGATAAGCAATGAGGGGGGAGTTGAAAGCTGTAAAAAAAGAGAAAATCATCGGTAGTGATTTTCTCTTTTCCGGACATCGGGGTGTTTTCGTTGCCAGATCAATAACGATCGGCGATTTTGATAAACGTTGCTCTCAGAGTGATACGGCTTATCAGACCCCGACCAGTTCATACTTTTTAATTTTGCGATATAGCGTCGCAATGCCGATCCCGAGCTCATCGGCGGCCTGCTTTTTATTGCTATAGCGCGTCAGCGCATCGCGGATCATCTGTTTTTCCATCTCCTCCAGCGCCGTTCCCCCCTCTTCTTCTTTCGCAACGCTGGCTGGCGCCGCCCGGCTGCTTTCGCGCTCGTTGACTTTGCCGCTGCTGATAAGATTTGGCGGCAGCAGCGACAGATCAATCACCTCGCCGGAGGGAACCACGTTAACCAGATACTCCATCAAGTTACTCAGCTCGCGAATATTGCCCGGCCAGCGGTAGTTCTTCAGTAAGGCGATGACTTCCGGGGACACGCCGGGATAGACCAGCTCCAGCCGACGGGTGTGCAGATGCAGGAAATAG
Source organism: Klebsiella sp. JN_Kp122 (assembly GCF_040062085.1). Classification (NCBI taxonomy): domain Bacteria; kingdom Pseudomonadati; phylum Pseudomonadota; class Gammaproteobacteria; order Enterobacterales; family Enterobacteriaceae; genus Klebsiella; species Klebsiella sp. JN_Kp122. Next base: position 20,646 of record NZ_JBEAHW010000002.1, on the reverse strand, counting down.
TGAATCAGCAGTTCGATATCATCCTGACGCTCGCGCAAAGGCGGCAGGCGTAGTGGGATGACATTAAGCCGATAGAACAGATCCTCGCGGAATTTCCCTTCGGCAATGAACTGCTCAAGGTTCTGGTTAGTGGCCGAAATAATGCGGATATCGACCGGCACCGGATGGCTGGCGCCCACCGGCTGAATTTCGCGCGATTCAATCGCCCGCAGCAGCTTGGCCTGTAGGGTTAATGGCATATCGCCGATTTCATCAAGAAACAGCGTGCCGTGATTAGCCGCCTGAATCAGACCGGTCTTGCCGTTGGCCGAGGCCCCGGTAAATGCGCCTTTGACGTAACCAAAGAGTTCGCTCTCCAGTAGCTGTTCGGGGATGGCCGCGCAGTTGATCGCGATGAAAGGCTTCGCCTGACGGTCGCTGAGCTTATGCACCGCGCGAGCGACCACCTCTTTGCCGGTTCCACTTTCGCCGACGACCATCACGCTCGACGGGCTTGGCGCCACGCGGGTAATCAGTTTTTTCAGCTGACGCATTGGCCGACATTCGCCAACCATCTGTTCAATCTGCGGGCCATCCTGCGGTGGCGCCAGATCGGCCGACGAATGCGACTGATGGAAGGCCATTAAGAACAGCCATTGATCCTGAATAGCGTGCAGCTGACCGATAATAAGCTCTTTCTTATCATCAAAAGAAATGACGTGCTGTACGTGACCGCGAATAAAGTTTTGCGCAAAAGTCAGCGGACGAAAATGAATAGTTTTGCCAATCATACTGCCATGATTCGCGCCAAGGATTTTCATCGCCGCCTGATTGGCAAATTTCACTTTTTGATCCTGGCTAACCACCAGCACGCCCTGATCCATGTTTTCAATCATGGTGGAAAACATTTTAAGCATATTATCTCCCCCGCCCTGGTCCTCTAACAGGCGGGAGACAAATATTGAAGAAACATGGCGTACATAATCTGAGAACTCGTGAAGGTTGTCATTAATGCGCTCCTGCTGCTCGCGAGTTAAGGCGACCAGGCTAATAACCCCGACACACTGTTCTTGATAAATCACCGGGGTACCCAGAAATGCCTTTTCTTTACAGTTCTCTTTATTGGTACAGTCTTTACACAAGGGATCAAAACGCGAATGAGTCACGACCTTTTCTTTTTTTGTTTCTATTATGTAACGTAAAAGTCGCGAATCTGTATTTAATTTTCGCCCCAGGAATTTACCGTAGGCGCCGGTACCGGCGACCCGGCACAGCGTATTGTCGACAATCTCGACTTCGAGTTGTAACACGCTGGAGAGCATGCGGGCAAAACGTTGAATCGTTGGCTGAATCTGCATTAAAACGGATAGCGAATTGGAGGGAATCATAATTGACCTTTTAATATCAGTAGCCGAAAGAAAATGCTGAAGATCGACTCTTTTTATTCTGCGTTTATCATACTACCGCCGCCCAGGCTGAAAAAAGGTGCCAACCCTGCGCTTTTTTACAGCTTAAAGAAAATATGGAAGAGGTATCACATTTTCCTCTCAATATGATAATCCGCAGGGCAAAATTATCATTTTGGTGTTGAAATCACCGTCGCAGAACGATATCCACGCTTGTCTGACGGCTCAAAGTAAATTTACCGTGACAACTGGCAAATGAATTTCATTTCCATCAGTTGAGCGTTATAAGCCATTTTTCGTGACCCGCCTCGCATAATTCCCGACTTTTCCACTCGTCCACCGCGACTGAATTATAACTGGCACGCTTATTGTTAGTGGTAATACAGCGCTGGCCGTCGCCACTTACATCAATGTCATTTCGACTGCACAGCAATCAATAAGCCGTCATTCACTACCAGGATCGAAATATGAAAACTGTTAACGAACTGATCAAGGATATCAATAAGCTCAACTCTAACCTGCATGAAAAAGATTTCCTGCTGACGTGGGAGCAATCGCCGGACGAGCTGAAGCAGGTGCTGGATGTCGCCGCAGCGCTGAAAACGTTACGGGCGGAAAACATCGCGACAAAAGTTTTTAACAGCGGACTGGGTATTTCGGTCTTTCGCGATAACTCCACCCGCACCCGCTTCTCTTATGCCTCGGCGTTAAACCTGCTCGGCCTGGCGCAGCAGGACCTCGACGAAGGTAAGTCGCAGATAGCCCACGGTGAAACGGTGCGCGAAACCGCCAATATGATCTCCTTCTGCGCAGACGCTATCGGTATTCGCGACGATATGTATCTCGGCGCCGGCAACGCCTATATGCGTGAAGTCGGCGAAGCGCTGGATGACGGCCACAAACAGGGCGTACTGCCGCAGCGCCCGGCATTAATAAACCTGCAGTGCGACATCGACCATCCGACGCAGGCGATGGCCGATCTGGCCTGGCTGCGTGAACACTTCGGCTCGCTGGAAAATCTGAAAGGTAAAAAAATTGCCATGACCTGGGCCTACTCGCCAAGCTACGGCAAACCGCTTTCCGTCCCGCAGGGAATCATCGGCCTGATGACCCGCTTCGGTATGGATGTCACCCTCGCCCATCCAGAGGGCTACGATCTGATCCCGGACGTTATCGAAGTGGCGAAGAAAAACGCCGCGGCTTCCGGCGGCAGCTTCCGTCAGGTCACCGATATGGCGGAAGCCTTTAAAGACGCCGATATTGTCTACCCGAAATCCTGGGCGCCATACAAAGTGATGGAACAACGCACCGAGCTACTGCGCGCCAACGACCATGACGGGCTGAAAGCGCTGGAAAAAGCCTGTCTCGCCCAGAACGCCAATCACAAAGACTGGCACTGTACCGAAGAGATGATGAAGCACACCAAAGACGGTGACGCGCTGTATATGCACTGCCTGCCGGCGGATATTACCGGCGTCTCCTGCGAGGAAGGCGAAGTCACCGAAGCGGTGTTCGAGAAATATCGTATCGCCACCTATAAAGAGGCCAGCTGGAAGCCGTACATCATCGCCGCCATGATCCTCTGTCGCAAATATGCCAAACCCGGTCAGTTGCTGGAGCAACTGCTGCAGGACGCGCAAAAACGCATCAAATAACCTCGCGAGCCGGTCTGCGGGCCGGCTTCCCCGACTCCAAAGAAGGATAAGGACAGAATATGTCTGCTTTTTCGCTGAAAATGGATATTGCCGACAACCGTTTCTTTACCGGTGAAACCTCGCCGCTGTTCTCTCGTCAGCAGGCACAACAGGCGCGCCATTTTCATCAAAAAATCGCCGGTTACCAACCGACGCCGCTGTATGCCCTGAAGGAACTGGCGACGCTGTTCGGCGTAAAGAACATCCTGGTAAAAGATGAATCCCAGCGCTTTGGCCTCAACGCCTTCAAAATGCTCGGCGGCGCCTACGCCATCGCCCAACTGTTGTGTGAAAAATACCATCTCGATATTAACGCCTTCTCGTTTGAGACCCTGAAATCCACCATCAAAGAGAAGATGACTTTCGCCACTACCACCGACGGCAACCACGGGCGCGGCGTCGCCTGGGCCGCCCAGCAGCTTGGGCAAAACGCGGTGGTGTACATGCCGAAAGGTTCAGCGCAGGAACGCGTGGACGCCATTTTACGCCTCGGCGCGGAATGTATCGTTACCGATATGAACTACGACGATACCGTGCGCTTTACCATGCAAACCGCACAGAAAAACGGCTGGGAAGTGGTACAGGACACCGCATGGGAAGGCTACACCAAAATTCCAACCTGGATTATGCAAGGTTACGCCACCCTCGCCGATGAAGCGGTAGAACAAATGGCGGCGATGGGCATTGCTCGCCCTACCCACGTCTTCCTGCAGGCCGGTGTCGGCGCGATGGCAGGCGGCGTGCTCGGTTATCTGGTCGACGTTTTCGGCGCCCGCGATTTGCACTCGGTGATCGTGGAGCCTGAACTGGCGGACTGCATCTATCGCTCCGGGTTAAAAGGCGACATCGTCAACGTCGGCGGCGACATGGCCACCATCATGGCAGGACTGGCCTGCGGCGAACCTAACCCGCTGGGCTGGGAAATTCTGCGCAACTGCGCCACCCAATTTATCTCCTGCCAGGATGCCGTTGCCGCCCTCGGTATGCGCGTACTCGGTAATCCTGTCGGCAATGACCACCGGGTTATCTCCGGTGAATCCGGCGCCGTCGGGCTCGGGACGCTGGCCGCCGTCCACTTCCATCCGCAACGCCAGGCGCTGATGAACAAACTGGGGCTTGATAACCATTCCGTGGTGCTGGTCATCAGCACCGAAGGCGACACCGACGTGCAGCATTACCGCGAGGTCGTCTGGGAAGGCAAGCTGCCGGCAGCACAATAAACGTTCAACTTATTCAACATATTCATCCCGCGAAGCGGGAAACCAGGACCGGAGAGTTAATTCATGGCTAAGCACATTCCTTTCAAACTGATTGTCGAAAAAGCAAACCACTACCAGCAGGATATGACCCGCTTCCTGCGCGATATGATCGCTATCCCCAGCGAAAGCTGTGACGAAAAACGCGTCGTGCATCGTATTAAAGAAGAGATGGAAAAAGTCGGCTTCGATAAAGTCGAGATCGACCCGATGGGAAACGTGCTGGGCTATATCGGCCACGGCCCGCGACTGGTCGCCATGGACGCGCATATTGATACCGTTGGCATCGGTAACATCAAGAACTGGACTTTCGACCCCTATCAGGGGATGGAAACCGATGAGCTGATCGGCGGGCGCGGCGCGTCCGACCAGGAAGGCGGGATGGCGTCGATGGTCTACGCTGGGAAAATCATCAAGGACCTCGGTCTGGAAGATGAATATACCCTGCTGGTGACCGGTACCGTTCAGGAGGAAGATTGTGACGGTCTGTGCTGGCAGTACATCATCGAACAGTCCGGCATTCGCCCGGAATTCGTGGTCAGTACCGAGCCGACGGATTGCCAAATCTATCGCGGCCAGCGCGGGCGTATGGAGATTCGCGTTGATGTCCAGGGAGTGAGCTGCCACGGCTCGGCGCCGGAGCGCGGCGATAATGCCATCTTCAAAATGGGTCCAATTCTTAACGAACTGCAGGAGCTCTCCCATAACCTGGGCAACGATGAGTTCCTGGGTAAAGGCACCCTCACCGTCTCAGAAATTTTCTTCACCTCGCCAAGCCGCTGCGCGGTTGCCGACAGCTGCGCGGTCTCTATCGACCGCCGTCTGACCTGGGGCGAAACCTGGGAAGGCGCGCTGGATGAGATCCGCGCCCTGCCTGCCGTACAGAAGGCCGGCGCCGTGGTCTCAATGTACAACTATGAACGCCCGTCATGGACCGGGCTGGTTTATCCAACGGAATGCTACTTCCCGACCTGGAAAGTAGAAGAGGATCATTTCACCGTACGCGCGCTCAGCAACGCTTATGAAGGGCTGTTCGGTAAAGCGCCGGTGGTCGATAAATGGACCTTCTCCACCAACGGCGTTTCCATCATGGGCCGTCACGGCATCCCGGTTATCGGTTTCGGGCCAGGTAAAGAGCCGGAAGCCCATGCGCCAAATGAAAAAACCTGGAAACAGCATCTGGTGACCTGTGCCGCGATGTACGCCGCAATCCCGCTGAGCTGGCTGGCCACAGAGTAAGTTTGTACGGTTATTCCTCCCGCCGCGCGTCGGCGGGAGTCTGGAGTTTTTATGCGCGTACTGATTAAAAACGGCATCGTGGTCAACGCCGACGGCCAGGCAAAACAGGATCTGCTGATTGAAAACGGCCTGGTCAGCCAGCTCGCCGAACGGATAACCCCAACCGAACCTTGCCAGACTATCGATGCCGCAGGTTGCTATGTCATGCCCGGCGGCATTGATGTTCATACTCATTTTAATATCGATACCGGGCACGCCCGCAGCTGCGATGATTTCTTCACCGGCACCCGCGCCGCCGCCTGCGGCGGTACCACCACTATCGTCGACCATATGGGCTTCGGCCCCGCCGGCTGCCGCCTTCGTCACCAGCTAGAGGCCTATCACGGCTATGCCGCCTACAAAGCGGTGATCGACTACAGTTTTCACGGCGTTATCCAGCATATCAACCATGCCATCCTCGATGAAATCCCGATGATGGTTGAAGCCGGGATTAGCAGCTTCAAGCTCTACCTCACCTACCAGTATAAGTTGAACGATGATGAAGTGCTTCAGGCGATGCGCCATCTCCATCGCGCTGGCGCGCTAACCACCGTTCATCCGGAAAACGACGCCGCTATCGCCCGTAAACGGGCCGAATTTCTGGCGGCCGGCAAAACCGCGCCGCGCTACCACGCCCTTAGTCGCCCGCTGGAGTGTGAAGCGGAGGCTATCGCGCGAATGATCAATCTCGCCCAGCTCGCCGACAACGCGCCGCTGTATATCGTTCATCTCTCCAACGGCCTGGGGCTGGATTATCTGCGTCTCGCGCAGCGGCGGCACCAGCCGGTGTGGATTGAAACCTGTCCGCAATATCTGTTGCTTGACGACCGCTGCTATGAACGCGAAGACGCGCTGGGATATCTGTTAAGCCCGCCACTGCGCAACGCCAGCAACAATGATGCGCTGTGGTGCGGTATCGCCGATGGTTCGATCGACGTGGTGGCGACCGATCACTGCGCTTTCTCGATGGCCCAACGCCAGCAGCTCTCCGGCGGCGATTTCAGCCGCTGTCCGAACGGCCTACCGGGGGTGGAAAACCGCCTGTTGCTCATGTTTTCCCACGGCGTCATGACCGGGCGGATTTCAGCGCAGCGTTTCGTCGCGCTCACCAGCGCCACTCCCGCGAAGCTATTTGGCCTGTGGCCGAAAAAAGGACGATTGGCGCCCGGCGCAGATGGCGATGTCGTCATTATCGATCCGCAGCGCACCACCACGATCCGCCATGAGATGTTGCATGACAACGCCGACTATTCACCCTGGGAGGGCTTTATTTGCCAGGGCGCGATTCGCCAGACCTTATCGCATGGCCGGGTCATTTTTGATAACGGCACCTTCACCGGCAGCGCTGGTCAGGGACGTTTTTTACGCCGCGATCCCTTTTCTACCGCTCACCTTCCGGTCAGCGGAATCACATCTTAAGTGAGGTATTCATGAGTAAGAAAATTGTACTCGCCCTCGGCGGTAACGCGCTCGGCGAGGATCTGGCCGGACAAATGCAGGCCGTCAAACAAACCGCGCAGGCCATCGTCGACCTGATAGCCCAGGGCCACCAGGTAGTCGTGACCCACGGCAACGGCCCGCAGGTTGGGATGATTAATCTGGCCTTCGAAGCCGCAGCCAAAACCGAGGCCCATACCCCGATGCTGCCCATGTCGGTCTGTGTGGCGCTAAGCCAGGGTTATATCGGCTATGACCTGCAAAACGCCCTGCGCGAGGAGTTGCTGTCGCGATCGATGCATATCCCGGTGGCAACAATCATCACCCAGGTGGAAGTCGACGCCAACGACCCGGCGTTCAAAAATCCGACCAAACCTATCGGCTCTTTTTTCACTGAGCAGGAAGCAGAACAGCTGACGCGTCAGGGGTACGCCATGAAAGAAGATGCCGGGCGCGGCTATCGCCGGGTTGTCGCCTCGCCGCAGCCGGTGGATATTATTGAGAAAGAGACGGTCAAAGCACTCATGGACGCCTGCCACGTAGTGATCACCGCGGGCGGCGGCGGGATCCCGGTAATCCGCGAAGGCAATCATCTGCGCGGCGCCAGCGCGGTAATTGATAAAGACTGGGCCAGCGCTAAACTGGCGGCGATGATCGACGCCGACATGCTGATCATCCTGACCGCGGTCGAGAAAGTGGCGATCAACTTTGGCAAACCCAACGAGCAGTGGCTGGATAAGCTGTCGCTCAGCGATGCCGAACAGTTCATTCGTGAGGGTCACTTCGCTAAGGGTTCGATGCTACCGAAAGTTGAGGCCGCCGCCTCATTCGCCCGTTCACGTCCGGGGCGCAAAGCGCTGATCACCGTATTAAATAAAGCCAAAGAAGGGATTGAAGGAAAAACCGGTACGGTCATTGAAGGGTAAAAAGGCACCGAATGTAGCCCCGGTAAGCGGAAGCGCCACCGGGGATTTTGAGGCCATCTACACCGGCTTCGTGCTGCTATCTACGCCACCGACAATAACTCACTCTTCTCTTTTACTCTTTTATTCATCAGCGTCATCAGCGCCTCAAGCACCCCACCGCCAATGGCACGCGCCTTATCGGAGACGCTGGTAAAATCGGCGCTGGCGCCGCGCGGGTCGATATCACCAATTTTAAAGCCGCTCTCGACCGCTAACCCATCGCTGAGCAAACCGCGCACCATACCGCTTAATGGCGCAATAATCTCGGCCTCGCCGACGGTGGCAATGATATCGCCTTCGTTCACAATCTCACCCAGCGCCACTTTCGCGCGCATCACCCCGGCTCCCGGCGCGCGGATCACCCGTCGTGAAGTATGGCCAAGAATATTACCAGGAACCCCGGTGTTCTCCTGCGCTTCGCCATCGTAAATCACCTGCCCCAGCCAATGGCCGCGATTGGTTTCAATCACCGCATGGCAATCCACACCGGCGCAAAAACCAGGGCCTAGCGCAATTACCGCTGGCGCCATCTCTCGCTGCGTACCAAAATTCTCTTTCGCCAGTATGGCATCCACGACGCAGACAGGGCGCAGTTCATTCAGCGATTCGCATAGCGGATCCACCAATACCGGGATCGCGCCATTTTCAATTACCCGGATGGCCTCCTGAGCGGATGACACCCGCTTCGCCATCACCCCTTCTACCGTCATTTCACCGTCGAAGACGGCTTGGGCAAACGCGACGCTGCGGCGGATAACCGTCGGTTTCGCGACTTCCAACATCACCACTTTGAACCCCGCATGCCACAGACGCAGAGCCACGCCGCTGGCGATATCGCCGGCGCCGCGAATAGCGACCAACTGCTGCTGCGCAGGCGTGGCTGCCGCCATCAGCAAGCCGCCTGGCGCGCGATTTTTTACCTGCAGGATTTCCGCCAGAATGCTAATCGCTATCTCATGCGGCGTTTCGGCGCCAATGTTATAGCCAACCGGCGCATGCAGGCGGGCAATATGTTCTGCGGCAACGCCGTTTTCCCGCATCTGGCGTAAAAACACCTGGACTTTACGGCGGCTGGCCAGCAGCCCAAGCCAGGCGACCGGCCGTTCAATCAGTTTATCCAGCGCTTCACGATCCTGGTTATTGGTGGCGATTAACACAAAGTCATCGCCGCGGATCGCCAGATTCTCCACCGCCTCGCTGAAGGTTTCAGCATGCAGCAACTGCGTTGTCGGCGGAAAATAGTCGGGGTTCAGGCTCTCTGGATAGATATCGGCCACCGCCACCTCAAAACCCAGCAGCGCCGCGCTTTGCGCCACCGCGCGGTTCACGTGCCCGGCGCCGATCAGCACCAGACGCGGGCGCAGGCCATGTACGCTAATATAGACCGACATCGCCCCGCCGCAATCGGAGCCGACCGCATCGCTGCCGCTACGCGCCATCCGCCCATGAAACATGCGCGACGCCTTTTCGCTGAGCGCTTCCAGCGCCTGTTCAATCACTTTGCGCTCAACCATGCCGCCGCCGATGGTGCCGACTATCGAACCATCTTCACGAATTAACATCTGCGCCGAATGGCGCGGCGTTGAGCCGCGGCTATCGACAATCTGCGCCAGCGCAAACGGGCGATTCTGTGCTTCGAGTTTTGCCGCTTCAGAGAAAATATTCATAACAACCTCAATGGATATCCGCTATGCGCCCAAGCCGGGGCGTCACTCTGTTGTTCGTCGTCGCGTTATCGCGGGCTGCTCTTGTACCGCTCCCGCCCACAGTGCGTTAACTCCCCACTGCTGCAACAGCGCCTGCTCCGGTAAATTCTCATTTTGAGAAAGCTGATTCAGCAGCAGGATCCGGCGACTGGCGGGCGGAACGCCTTTAAACGCTCCCTGCGGATGCGTAATTAAGCGATGCAGCATTGGCCAACTCAGCGCCGTATCCGGCGCCGCGCCGGTGATCCGGGAAAAAAGGGGCCAGCGATGAACGGTCGCTGGCCCAACGTTTTGCCCGAGCCTCCAGGCCCCCATGACGGCAATAACGCAGCAACAGGATTGAGGTATGCAAGGTTCGTGCTCAGCTGGCGCTTTTAAGGCGAAACCGTGAGCCCCGTCAGCTTCTACCAGCACCACATCCACGCGCCCCGCGGCAACCAGCGCATCAAGCTGTTGCGGGCTAAACCCACGAACCTTACCCGCAGGGGCGAGCCACGAGGCGTAGCAGGCCTGCAGCGGCCGCTGCCAAACCTCGACAGGCAGCGCCAGCGGTTCGCGGCAAATCACCACAGGTAGTGATGCCGGGAGATACATATGGGTGGACGTAGTGATCAGAACTCGTCGGCCAGCCTCCAGAAAACGCTGCGCCAGCCACATTAAGGTACTGGTTTTGCCTCCCGCGCCTACGGCGGAAATGAGCAGCGGACCATCATTTACGCCTAAATCACAAAACAACGATTGCAGATGCGGTATATTTTCCATGCGCTGGCCAGGATTCCATTATTCAGGGAGGAGTATGAAACAGGTCGATTGTATTATTACCGCCGCCGGATTGTCCTCCCGGATGGGACAGTGGAAAATGATGTTACCCTGGCGCGGAACGACAATACTTGATGCAAGTATAAAAAACGCCCTGCAATTCTGCTCGCGTATTATTCTGGTGAGCGGTTTTCGCGCAGAGGAGCTACATCAACGCTATTCGGCGCATCCGCAAATAACCCTGGTTTATAATCCCAACTATCAACAGGGTCTGTTTACTTCTGTTTGCGCTGGCGCGAGCCAGGTGCGAAACAACTTCTGTTTTATCACCCTCGGCGATTTACCCTGCCTGCCGCCAGCGCTTTTCCAGCGGCTTTGGCAACAACGCGGCGACAGCGCCCTTCTTCCGCAATATCAAGGCGTACCGGGTCATCCCATCCTTATTACCGGCACACAGCTGCGCCAACTTATCACTTACGATGGACCTGACTCAATGCGCAAACGGTTATTACAGAGCCGCCATCGCTGCCTGGAGTTAGATTTTCCGCAAATGGTCTGGGATATCGATACCCCTACTGATTTTATTCGTCTGCAAAACCAGTATTAATCTTGTCTTTGTCGGGAAATTATCATTGTGATATTTCGCCGTTTATTTTGAGAAATCCCGACGGATAAAAATATAGAGTGATTTTAATTCTCATTACCATAGCGTGAGCCTATTCACATAGCCCGGCGTTCTTTAGATCTGTCTCACATTTTTAATTATTCAAACCTTCTGCCTTTAATAACTGGTTCGATTGTTGCTCTTCCTTAACTATCCGTCGGAATAAGCACCACTAACCGGCAAATTTGATTGCACAGATAAAGGAGAGGGTTATGGGGGATATCATGCGTCCCGTCCCGTTTGAGGAATTATTGACGCGCATTTTCGATGAGTATCAACAACACCATTCCATTTTTGGTATTCCTGAGCAGCAGTTCTATTCGCCTGCCAACCAACGCCGGGTAAGCGTCTTCGGCGAAAGCTGCGCCACCCCAATCGGCCCCGCCGCCGGGCCACATACCCAACTGGCGCAGAATATCATCACCGCCTGGCTCACCGGTGGGCGGTTTATCGAGTTGAAAACCGTACAGATTCTCGACCGGCTTGAGCTGGAAAAACCCTGCATCGATGCCGAAGACGAATGCTTTAACACCGAATGGTCTACAGAATTTACGCTGCAAAAAGCGTGGGATGAGTATCTTAAAGCATGGTTTATTCTGCATCTGTTGGAAGAGATTTTCCCATTCACGCCGGCGAAGAACGGTAAGTCCTTTATTTTCAATATGAGCGTCGGTTATAACCTGGAAGGGATCAAGCAACCGCCGATGCAGCAGTTTATCGATAATATGATGAACGCCGCCGGGCAGCCAAAATTTACCCAGTACCGCGACACGCTGAACCGCTGGCTGCATGATGACGCCTTCCTCACCCGCTTGTCTCTGGATGATATTCGCCCACGGCTGGCGACGCTCGCGGAACGCATTCCTGCAAAACTGGTACAAGGGGTTACCCTCTCAACCATGCATGGTTGCCCGCCAGATGAAATCGAAGCCATCTGCCGCTATATGCTGGAAGAGAAACAGCTCAACACCTTCGTGAAGCTCAATCCGACGCTGTTGGGCTACCCGCGCGTACGCGAAATTCTCGACACCTGCGGCTTTGACTATATCGGTCTGAATGAAGAATCTTTTGAACACGATCTTAAAATCGGCCAGGCGCTGGAAATGTTGACGCGCCTGATGGCGTTGGCGAAAAGTAAACAACTTGGCTTCGGCGTGAAGCTGACCAACACCCTCGGCACGGTCAACAATAAAGGCGCGCTGCCCGGCGATGAGATGTATATGTCCGGCCGCGCGCTGTTCCCGCTCTCCATCAACGTTGCGGCGCTGCTCTCGCGTGAATTCGACGGCAAACTCCCGATCTCCTACTCCGGCGGCGCCAGCCAGCTCAATATTCGCGATATCTTTGAAACCGGGATCCGCCCCATTACCATGGCGACCGATCTGCTAAAACCCGGTGGTTACCTGCGTCTTAGCCAGTGCATGCGCGAGCTGGAGCAGGCCGATGGCTGGGAGATGAATCAGGTCGACGTCAAGCGCCTGAACGCGCTGGCGGAAAAAGCGGTCAGCATGGAGTACACGCAAAAACACTGGAAGCCTGACGATCGCATCGACGTTGGCGAGCCGCTGCCGTTAACCGACTGCTACGTCGCCCCTTGCGTCAGCGCCTGCGCCATCAAACAGGATATTCCGGAATACATTCGCCTGATGGGCGAGCAGCGCTATGCCGATGCGCTGGAACTTATCTATCAACGTAACGCGCTGCCGGCGATTACCGGTCACATCTGCGATCACCAGTGCCAGTACAACTGTACGCGTCTTGATTATGACAGTGCGTTAAATATCCGCGAGCTGAAAAAAATCGCCCTTGAGAAAGGCTGGCCGGAATACCAACGCCGCTGGCATAAACCGGCGGGTTCCGGCAGCCGAAACCCGGTGGCGGTGATTGGCGCAGGCCCGGCGGGGCTGGCGGCGGGCTACTTCCTCGCCCGCGCCGGCCATCCGGTCACGCTCTTTGAGCGCGAAGCCAACGCAGGCGGAGTGGTAAAAAATATCATTCCGCATTTCCGCATTCCCGCTGAACTTATCCAGCAGGATATTGAGTTCGTTGTTAATCACGGCGTCAACATTGTCTACGGCTGCGACCCGCATCTCACCGTCGAAAAACTCCGTCAGGAGGGTTATCACTATGTGCTGATCGGCACCGGCACCGACAAAAACAGCGGCGTGAAGCTTGGCGGCGATAACCCGAATATTCATAAGTCGCTCAACTTCCTGCGCGCGTTCAACCGCGGCGATCGCCTGAACGTGGGTAAACATGTGGCCATTGTCGGCGCAGGTAACACCGCAATGGACTGCGCCCGCGCGGCGCTGCGCATCCCCGGCGTTGAGAAAGCGACGGTGATTTATCGCCGCTCGCAGCAGGAGATGCCGGCATGGCGCGAGGAGTACGAAGAAGCCCTCCAGGATGGCGTTACGTTCCGTTTTCTCAGCAACCCGGAACACTTCGCCGCTGACGGCACGCTAACCGTCCGCACCATGGCCCTCGGCGAGCCTGATGAACAGGGTCGACGTCGCCCAATGCCCACCGATGAAACCTGGACGCTGCAGGTCGATACGCTGATTACCGCTATCGGCGAACAGCAGGATGGCGAAGCGCTGGCGGCGATGGGGATCCCGCTCAACGATCGCGGCTGGCCTGAAGTCAACGCTGATGGCGAAAGCCGGCTGGCTAATGTATTCCTGATTGGCGACGTACAGCGTGGCCCTTCTTCTATCGTCTCGGCGATAGGCAACGCCCGTCGCGCCAGCGATGCAATCCTCAAGCGCGAGAATATCCGCAGCCACTTCGGCGATAAACAGTGGAATAACGTCGATCCCGCGGACATCTACCGCCGCAAAGGGATCATTGCTATCGCTCAGGTTGATAAAGACGACCGCGATGCCTTTGTCGCGCAGGAGGCGGAGCGCTGCCTCGAATGTAATTACGTCTGCAGCAAATGCGTTGATGTCTGCCCGAACCGGGCCAACGTCTCCATTGCGGTACCGGGGTTCGAAAACCGCTTTCAGACGCTGCACCTCGACGCGTACTGCAACGAATGCGGCAACTGCGCGCAGTTCTGCCCATGGCAGGGAAAACCCTATAAAGACAAGGTCACCGTCTTTAGCCTCGAACAGGATTTCAACAACAGCAGTAATCCGGGTTTTCTCGTGGAGCAACAGCGCGTCCACGTGCGTCAGGATGGCATGACCTGGCTGCTGGATATCGACCAGCGAGGTCAGTTCGCTGAAGTACCGCCGCAGCTGGATGCCATGTGCCGCATCATCAGCCACGTTCATCAACATCATCACTATTTGCTGGGAGCCGTCGAAGTATGAGTATCTTAATGCTTAAAAATGCCACCCTTGCCCAGCTTCACCCGGCAAAAGTGGAAGAAGGTGTCGATATCGTCATCGAAAATGACAGAATTATCGAAACAGGCGCGAACCTGAGCCCGCGTTACCCGCAGGCGCGTATTAAAGAAATGCACGGCCGACTGGTGATGCCGGGAATGGTCTGCTCGCATAACCATTTTTATTCCGGACTGTCGCGCGGAATTCAGGCCAATATCGCGCCGAGTCCCGATTTTATCTCGACGCTGAAAAACCTGTGGTGGCGCCTGGACCGCGCTCTGGATGAGGAGTCCTTATACTACAGCGGGCTTATCTGTTCGCTGGAGGCCATTCGCAGCGGCTGCACCGCCGTCATTGACCACAGCGCGTCGCCGAACTATATCGCTGGATCATTAAGTCAGTTACGTAACGCTTTCATCAAGGTCGGCCTGCGTGGCATGACCTGCTTTGAAACCACCGACCGTAACGGCGGCCTGCAGGAACTTCAGGCAAGCGTGGAGGAAAATATCCGTTTTGCCCGCGAAATCGATCGGGCGCGGGAAAGCGGCGACGAGCCGTATCTGGTAGAAGCGCATATCGGCGCCCATGCGCCGTTTACGGTTCCCGATGAGGGGCTATTAATGCTTCGCGAAGCATTAAAAACAACCGGGCGCGGCCTGCATATTCATATGGCGGAAGACCGTTACGACGTTTCTCACAGCCACCATCACTACGGTAAAGATCTGCTGGTACGCCTGTCGGAGTTCGATCTCATCGATAGTAAAACGCTGGTAGCGCACGGGCTGTATCTGTCGGAAGCTGATATTGAACTGCTGAACGCGCACGATGGTTTCCTTGTCCATAACGCCCGCTCTAACATGAACAACCACGTTGGTTATAACCAGCAGTTGACGGCGTTTCGCAACCTGGCGCTGGGCACCGACGGCATCGGCTCCGATATGTTTGAAGAACTCAAGTTCGCTTTCTTTAAACACCGCGATGCCGGCGGGCCACTGTGGCCGGATAGCTTTGCGCGGGCATTAAGCAACGGTAACATGCTGCTTAGCCGCAACTTTAACGACCGTTTCGGCCGTATTGAGGCAGGCTATAAGGCGGATTTAACCATCAGCGATTATATTCCGCCGACGCCGCTGCTGGCGGAGAATCTCGCCGGGCACATCGCCTTCGGTCTGGGGGCCAGCCACGTTCATAGCGTGATGGTAAATGGCGTCATGGTCTATGAGGATCGGCAGTTCGCTATTGATTGCGATACGATTTTCGCCGAAGCGCGGAAGGTGGCGAAGAAGATGTGGCAGCGGATGGATGCGTTGCCGTAAACCCATCACGCAAAAACAAAACCCGGTCGCTGTACCGGGTTTATTTTTTGGCTTCTACCGGGGCTATAAATAGCGCAGAAACATCGATCGGGTAGCCCGGATAAGACGCAGCGCGTCGCTATCCGGGGATCGCTTACACGTTCAACAAGCTGGCGCTGGCGATCGTTCTCTGTTTCTGCAGCGCCGCCAGGGCCTCACCGGTCATCAGCGATATTGCCGCCGTTGGGCACACCGATACGCAGGCCGGGCCACCATCTCGCTGCTCGCAGAGATCGCACTTCACAATAACCGGCGGATGCGCCGCCGATGTTTCGATAGTAATCGCGCCAAATGGGCAGGCGACGACACAGCTCTGGCAGCCAATACAACGCCCGGCATCGGCCTCGACCCGTTCGGCGCCCATCGCCAATGCGCCGGTCGGACAGACCCCGACGCATGGCGCGTTTTCACACTGATGGCACATCACCGGCACGCTCAACGTGTCGAGTCGCATCACCTTCAATCGCGGATGAAATTCCGCCCCTTCCGCCACATGCTCCAGTGCGCAGGCGACTTCGCAGGTACGACAGCCTATACAGGCCTGTGAACTGGCAAGAATAAAATGGGTCATCACCGCTCCTTATGATCAAATCGCGCCAGCATTTCGCTTGCGGCCTGGCGCCCGGCAACCATTGCCGTTACCACCAGATCGGCGCCATGTACCGCATCGCCGCCGGCATAGATTTTGTCATGGCTGGTCTGCGTGGCGCCGCGACCTTTGCCGCCCGTTACAATCTGCCCCCAGCGGTCAAGTTTGATGCCATGCCCCCGCAGCCACGGCATGTCGTGAGCCTGGAAACCAAACGCCAGCACCAGCACATCGGCCGGGAGTTCGAATTCTGAACCGGCAATTGGCCGCGGGCGCCGGCGGCCATCCGGCCCTGGTTCACCCATTTCGGTACGGATCATCCCAACGGCGCTGACCTGGCCTTTACGGTTACGCAGGATATATTGCGGCTGAACGTTAAACTGAAACGCCACGCCCTCCTCCCGCGCGTTCACCACCTCTTTTTTCGAGCCTGGCATGCTTAACTCATCGCGACGATAGGCGCAGGTTACGCTCTCGGCTCCGCGACGCACCGCGGTGCGCAGACAGTCCATCGCCGTATCGCCGCCGCCCAGCACCACCACCCGCTTACCCTTAATGTCGGTTAACGGATATTCAGCGCTCTCTTCAAGCCCCATCACCTCACGGGTATTGGCAATCAGGAACGGCAGCGCCTGAATAACACCCGGTGCATCTTCGCCATCAAGACCCGCGCCCATCAGCCCATAGGTGCCGACGCCTAAAAAGACCGCGTCATAGTTAGCAACCAGGTCGCTAAAGTCCACGTCGCGCCCCACTTCCTGGTTGAGATGGAAACGAATCCCCATATCGCTGAAGATCTCGCGCCGCAGCGCCATTACCGTTTTTTCCAACTTGAAAGACGGAATGCCGAAAGTCAGCAGCCCGCCAATTTCAGGATGTTTATCAAAAACATCAACCTGTACCCCGGCGCGCGCGAGAATATCCGCGCAGCCCAGTCCCGCCGGGCCGGCGCCGATAATAGCCACTCGCTCCCGACGCGGCGTGACCTCGCCTGTGGTTGGCCGCCAGCCCATCGCCAGCGCGGTATCGGTGATATAGCGTTCAAGATTACCAACCGCCACCGCGCCGCCTTCGTTTTTCAACGTACAGGCCCCTTCGCATAGCCGGTCCTGTGGGCAGACCCGGCCGCAGATTTCCGGCAGCGAACTACTTTGATGGCAGAGTTCTGCGGCCTCAATAATCTTGCCCTCACGCACCAGTCGGATGAAATCAGGAATATGGTTGTGTAACGGGCAGGTCCAGTTGCACCAGGCTTTTTGCGCACAGTACAGGCAACGCTCGCTTTCATATTCGGCATCACATTCGCTAAGGCGCTGGTAGATCTCGGCAAAATGCCCTTTTCGCTCTTCTGCGGCAAGCTTCTTCGCCCCCACCCGCGGCGCTTTATCCAGGATCGCTTCGCGCCTTGCGCCACGACGCTCGGCCAGCGGCTGCCCCTGGGCAGAGCGGATTTGTCTTTCCCGCTGTAAACGCTGGAGCGCGCTTTCGTCCATTACGCGCAGCGCCTGAGTCGGGCAACTGGCCACGCAGGCCTGTTCTGCGGAGGGGCGCTCGCGACAAAGATCGCATTTTTGCGCCAGCTGCGGGCCATCTTCCCCGCTGGCGACCATCTCGATTGCGCCAAATGGGCAAGCGACGACGCAGTTTTTGCAACCGATACACTCGGACTGGGTAAACTGGATGCTGTCGTTGGCGACATACAGCGCCTGAGTCGGGCAGGAGGTGACGCAAGGCGCGTCGTTGCAATGGTGGCAAGTGGTCGCAGTACTGGCATTCCGGTGGAAGACAACATGGATGCGCGGAACAAACGCGCTACGCTGTGCCGGCCAGGCATCCTGATGATGCGCCGTGACGCAGGCCACTTCGCAGGCATGACATCCAATACAGTTCGCAACATCGGCCACAATAAATCGATTCATTTGCTTCCCTTTTATTCTTCTGGAATAGTCTTAGGGATGGATTGCAATATTCGGGCGATATTTGGCGCTCAATTTATGTAGTCATTCATTTTTGCGAGTCAGCTCAAATTATTACTCTCCTGTAGCTCTCGAATAAATAAAACCTCATCAAATCACCGGGATGGCATCTCAACTCCGCCCTGACTTTTTATCATTTTTATCTTCTTAGCGCTTATTTCGCCTACCAAAATGAGACGGTATACATCTCAAACTGATATTCGCCATTTTTATTTCTGATGCCCGCTCGCAACGTTAAACAGGCCAGCAAGAAATAGACAAGCCAACCCGTGATTGATTTCACAAATATATTACTCCACTGCCGCATCGCTCATTTTTGGCACAGCTTACGCATAACCCTCCTAACGCATAAGCAACTCCGTGCGCGTTATACGCTGGTGAACATCATCAGCAGAGGGAGGCAATGGCCTTCGAATCGTAACTTCTCCCCTTTCAGTTCGGCACGGGCGGAAGTCGTAAAGGAGACAACTACTTCATGAAAGATTTTGCCATTCCGGCCTCACGCAATACGGCGACTGTCGCGCCGGTCGATGAGGTCCTGCCAATTACGCAAATGATTCTCTATGGATTGCAGCACGTGCTGGTGATGTACGCCGGGGCGGTGGCGGTACCGCTGGTGGTGGGCAACGCGGTCGGTTTGCCTGCGGAGCATATTATTTTATTAATCAGCGCCGATTTGTTTATTTGCGGCGCCGCGACCATCGTGCAATCGATGGGCATCAAGCAGTGGTTGGGCTGCCGCCTACCGCTGATCCAGGGCTGTACTTTCGCCGCGCTGATCCCGATGGTGCTTATTGGTAAAGAGTACGGTATCGGGGCGATCTCCGGCTCGGTTATCGTCTCCGGCATTTTTATCCTCTGCTGCGCGCCGTGGATTAGCCGCCTGATTCGCTTCTTTCCAAAGGTGGTGATGGGCGGCATTGTAACGCTGATCGGCCTCTCTATTATGCCGGTCGCGGGAGGATGGATTGGCGGCGGCAGCAGCGAGATGGCCGGTTTCGGCGATCTCTTCTCGCTGCTGATGGCGGCCATCACGCTGGTCATTATTCTTAACCTGTATACCTTCGCCACCGGCGTGGTCAAGAACACCTCGGTGCTGATCGGGCTGGTGATCGGCACTATTTTATGGAGCTTCTTCAAGCCGCTGGATTTTAACCTCGTCAACGCTACGCCTTGGCTGCATCTGCCACAGGTGATGCAGTTCGCCCGGCCTGAGTTTCACATCGTGCCCGTCGCCCTGCTGTCGATGGTCATGGTGGTGGTGATGGTCGAAACCATGTCGTCCATCATGGCGACCGGCGATATCGTTGGTAAACAGGTCACGGCCAGCATGCTGCGTAACGGCCTGAATACCTGCGGACTGGCGACGACGATCTGCGGCTTCTTCAACCTGTTTCCCTACGCGGCCTTTGCGCAAAACGTCGGCCTGATTGGCCTGACCGGCGTACGCAGCCGTTTCGTGGTGTCGGTCTCCGGCGTCATTCTGATGCTGATGGGCATTTTCGCCAAAATGGCGGCGCTGGTGGTACTGATTCCGAAACCGATCCTCGGCGGCGCCGGTATCGTTATGTTCGGCATGGTTGCCGTTTCCGGTATTCGTACTCTCGGTCAGGTCAACTATCGCAACAATAACAACGGGATGGTGGTCGCGCTCACCCTTGGTCTCGGCATGATGCCGGTGCTGGTGCCGAATCTGTTTACCCAGTTCCCGCCAATGATGCAGCTGTTTCTGCACAGCGGCATCACTATCGGCACCCTGACGGCGATTGTCGCCAACCTGACGCTGAACGGCAGCGTGCCGTTCCGTATTTCTCACGATGTCCCGGAACCGGACCCGGCGCCGCCGAGCGCGGCTGCCCGCAACATGGCCGTGCGTACGGTACGCATGTGGCTGCTGCTGCGCAAAGTACAGAAAGGTCAAACCGCCGCTGACGGCCAGGAGTGATTCATGTCTATGTCGCAACGTCTGCTTTTTGCACTGTTGATGATGGCCCTGATGGCGGTTCCCGCCATCCAGGACGCCATTACCCTCGGAATTAACAGCCGTTTTATCTATCTGTTGCCGTACTATTTTTAAGGAGTCACACGATGGAAAAAGTCACCACCGTCTGTCCCTACTGTGCCGCTGGCTGTAAGCTGCGGCTGGTGGTGGACGACGGCATGGTCGTCGGCGCCGAAGCGGCCATGGGGAAAAACAATCAGGGAACCCTGTGTCTGAAAGGCTATTATGGCTGGGACTTCATTAACGAT
>NZ_JBEAHW010000034.1:0-32761 GCF_040062085.1 Klebsiella sp. JN_Kp122 | reverse complement strand
AAAGCACATGTTTTCCCCGACCAAAACCGTTGCAAACCGATAACAGTATCTACGGTCCAAACGTAGCCCCGGTAAGCGCAGCGCCACCGGGGAGATTGACCTTACTGTTCCGTGGCCACCTGCAGCGCGGTTTTACGCACGCGTGCATACCACACCACCGTCAGCAGCCCCAGCCAGACCAGCCCGGCTAACAGCGCCACGCGCGTCTCTTCCACCATTCCCAGCACGGCGATCACCAGCCCCATAAACAGTAGCGTCAACAGCGGGCCAACCGGCCAGAAGGGGATCGGGAATTCGATCTTACTGCGCTCTTCGGCCGACAAACCGCGGCGCATCGAGAAATGAGAGAGCAGGATCATCAGCCACACCCAGACGGTGGCGAACGCCGCCAGCGAGGCAATCAGGACAAAGACCTGTTCCGGCATCAGATAGTTAAGCACCACCGCCACCAGCAGCGCCACGCCCATCACCACAACCGTCATCCAGGGTACGCCGTTGCTGGCGATCCGCTGGAAGCACTTCGGCGCAAGCCCCTCTTTTGACATACCGTACATCATGCGCCCGGCGCCAAAAATATCGCTGTTAATCGCCGAGATACTGGCGCTAATCACGATGATATTCAGCACGGTCGCCGCCGCCGGGATCCCGAGGCCATCAAAGATCAGCACAAACGGACTGCCCTGCTCACCAAAACTATTCCACGGGAAGATCGCCATCAGCACCGCCAGGGTGCAGACGTAAAACAGAATAATACGCAGCGGAATGGTGTTGATGGCCTGCGGGATGACCTTCTTCGGGTTCTGCGCTTCCGCCGCCGTGACGCCGATAATCTCTACACCGCCGAAAGCGAACATCACGATGCCAAGCGAGGCGATGATCCCCTGCCAGCCATTTGGCGCAAAGCCGCCGTGGCTCCACAGATTTTCCAGCCCAGTGGCCGGGAAACTATGGCCAAAGCCAAAGAAAATAATCCCCGCGCCCGCCGCCATCATAGCGATAATCGCCACCACTTTAATCAGCGACAGCCAGAACTCCATCTCGCCGAACACCCGCACGTTGCACAGGTTCATCGCGCCAATAAAGAAGATGATGCTGAGGATCCAGATCCAGCGCGGCACATCGGGGTACCACAACCCCATATAGATACCGAATGCGGTGACGTCGGCCAGCGCCACGATCACCATTTCAAAGGTGTAGGTCCAGCCGGTAATAAATCCGGCCAGCGGCCCGAGATACTGGCGAGCGTAGCTGCCGAAGGAGCCGGAAACCGGATTGCGCACCGCCATTTCACCCAGCGCGCGCATGACCATAAAGACCGCCGCGCCGCCGATCAGATAGGCCAGCAGCACCGCCGGACCCGCCGCCTTAATGGCGGAGGCCGAACCGTAGAACAGCCCGGTGCCGATAGCGGAACCGAGCGCAATAAAACGAATGTGTCGGGCATTCAGCCCGCGCAGCAGATGCGGTTTGTGTTGTTGTTGCATATACAGGTGTCCTGGTTTTTTTATATGACGACAAATATGCGATGTAGGACGGCCGGGGGGATGACATCCCCCCGACGCGGGTACAGAGAACAACGGTGATTAATTCAGGCCAGGCAATACGGCAGGCAGCAGACGCGTCAGGTGACGTGCGGCCAAAAGCTCGGTGGCATTTTCAATATCAGGAGCGAAGAAACGGTCTTGGGTATAATGCGGCACGCGTTCGCGCAGCAGATGACGCGCCTCTTCCAGCAGCGGACTGGTGGTCAGCCCTTCGCGCATATCCAGCCCCTGCGCCGCCGCCAGCCACTCAACGGCCAGCACCCCGCGGGTGTTTTCCGCCATCGCCCACAGGCGACGACCGGCAGCCGGCGCCATCGAGACGTGGTCTTCCTGGTTCGCGGAGGTGGGCAGGCTGTCAACGCTATGCGGGTGCGACAGCGCTTTGTTTTCACTGGCTAAAGCCGCCGCCGTGACCTGGGCTATCATAAAGCCGGAGTTGACGCCGCCATTTTTCACGAGGAACGGCGGCAGCTGCGACATATGGCTGTCCATCATCAGCGCGATACGACGCTCGGAGAGCGAGCCGATTTCCGCGATCGCCAGTGCGATATTATCCGCCGCCATCGCTACCGGTTCGGCATGGAAGTTACCGCCGGAGATGACGTCATTTTCGGCGGCAAAGACCAGCGGGTTATCGGAGACCGCGTTCGCTTCGGCTAACAGTACTTCCGCCGCCTGACGAATCTGCGTCAGGCAGGCGCCCATCACCTGCGGCTGACAGCGCAGAGAGTACGGATCCTGCACCTTGGCGCAGTTATGGTGCGACTGCGAAATCGCGCTGTCATCGGTCAACAGGTGGCGATACAGCGCCGCCGCATCAATCTGACCACGCTGGCCGCGCACCTCGTGAATACGCGCATCGAACGGACGACGCGAACCCAGCGCCGCTTCGGTGGTTAACGCCCCGCAAACGACCGCGGAGGCGAACAGATCCTCGGCTTCGAACAGGCCGCGCAGCGCAAAGGCCGTCGACGCCTGGGTGCCGTTCAGCAGCGCCAGACCTTCTTTCGCCGCCAGGGTAATCGGCTCCAGCCCCGCCTGACGTAACGCTTCCGTCGCCGGCAGCCATTCGCCGCCGCGTACCCGCGCTTTGCCTTCGCCAAGCAGCGTCAGCGACATATGCGCCAGCGGCGCGAGGTCGCCGGAGGCGCCGACGGAACCTTTCGCCGGGATCCACGGCGTCACGCCGGCATTGACCAGACCAATCAGCGCCTGGATCACGCTCAGGCGGATCCCGGAGAAACCGCGGGACAGGCTGTTAATCTTCAGCACCATAATCAGGCGCGCCAGGTCATCGTCCAGCGGCTCGCCAACGCCTGCCGCATGGGATAGCACCAGCGAACGTTGCAGGTTCTCCAGATCTTCCGTCGAGATACGGGTCTGCGCCAGCAGGCCAAAACCGGTGTTGATACCGTAGGCGGTCCGCCCTTCGGCAAGGATGGCGTTAACGCAGGCCACGCTCTCATCAATCGCGGCAAACGCGCTGCTATCGAGGGTAATGTTCAGCGGGTGGCTGTAAACGTCGCGGAGCTGCGACAGGCTCAGTTGCCCCGGAATTAGCGTTAAAGATTTCATTTAGCGTTCCCCTGCGTTGCCGCAACCATCGGAAGATTCAGACCCTGTTCCACCGCGCATTCAATGGCGATATCGTAACCCGCGTCGGCATGACGCATTACGCCGGTCGCCGGGTCGTTATGCAGGACGCGAGCGATACGCGCCGCCGCTTCATCGGTACCATCACAGACGATAACCATCCCGGAGTGCTGCGAGAAGCCCATGCCTACGCCGCCGCCGTGGTGCAGCGACACCCAGGTCGCGCCGCTGGCGGTGTTAAGCAGTGCGTTGAGCAACGGCCAGTCAGATACCGCATCCGAGCCGTCGCGCATGGCTTCGGTTTCGCGGTTCGGGCTGGCGACGGAGCCGGAATCAAGGTGATCGCGGCCAATCACGATCGGCGCGGAGACTTCGCCGCTACGCACCATTTCGTTAAAGGCCAGCCCCAGCTTCTGCCGCCACTCCAGACCTACCCAGCAGATACGCGCCGGCAGTCCCTGGAAGCTGATGCGCTCGCGCGCCATATCCAGCCAGTGGTGCAGATGCTTATCATCTTTAATGATCTCTTTCACCTTCGCGTCGGTTTTGTAGATATCCTGCGGATCGCCGGACAGCGCTACCCAACGGAACGGGCCGATACCGCGGCAGAACAGCGGACGGATATACGCCGGCACGAAGCCCGGGAAATCGAAGGCGTTGCTGACGCCCATTTCCTGCGCCATCTGGCGGATGTTGTTGCCGTAGTCGAAGGTCGGTACGCCCATTTCATTAAAGGCCAGCATCGCCTGAACGTGGTCGGCCATCGAGCGTTTCGCCGCCAGGATAGTGCCTTGCGGATCGGATTCGGCTTTCTGCTGATACTCCTCCCAGCTCCATCCTTTCGGCAGATAGCCGTGCAGCGGGTCGTGGGCGCTGGTCTGGTCGGTGACCATATCCGGGCGCACGCCGCGTTTCACCAGTTCCGGAACGATATCCGCGGCGTTGCCGCACAGCGCGATGGAGATAGCGCGGCCTTCGGCGGTGTATTTTTTGATGCGCGCCAGGGCGTCATCCAGAGAAGTGGCCTGTTCATCCACGTAGCGGGTACGCAGACGGAAATCGATGCGGCTCTGCTGGCATTCAATGTTCAGCGAGCAGGCGCCTGCCAGCGTCGCAGCCAGCGGCTGCGCACCGCCCATGCCACCCAGACCGGCGGTTAACACCCAGCGACCTTTCAGGCTGCCCTGATAGTGCTGGCGACCGGCTTCGACGAAGGTTTCGTAGGTGCCCTGTACGATGCCCTGGCTACCGATGTAGATCCAGCTGCCGGCGGTCATCTGGCCGTACATTGCCAACCCTTTGGCATCCAGTTCGTTGAAGTGTTCCCAGGTGGCCCAGTGCGGGACCAGGTTGGAGTTAGCGATCAGCACGCGCGGCGAGTTTTCATGCGTTTTAAATACGCCGACCGGTTTGCCGGACTGCACCAGCAGGGTCTCATCGCTTTCCAGGTTTTTCAGCGCCTTCACGATAGCGTCATAGCATTCCCAGTTGCGCGCAGCGCGACCAATACCGCCATAGACCACCAGCTCATGCGGGTTTTCGGCGACATCGGGATCGAGGTTGTTCATTAACATACGCAGCGGCGCTTCGGTCAACCAGCTCTTGGCGGTAAGCGTCGTGCCTCTCGGGGCACGTACGTCCAGCTGGCGATATTTGCTTTGCGACATCGGGGTTTCTCCTGACAATTAACGTTGTGTACGTAGATACATATACTTGTCTATACAACTCTACGCAAGCCAGGATTTAACAGAAATGATACAATTTTGTTATATTGCGTCAGCAATCACGTTTTGCTGACGCCAGGGAGAATTACGAGCTGAAATGGCCCTGCAGACGGTAGCGCGCGCCGGGAAACAGCAGGCGAGCGTGTGAGACAATATGCGTCGTCGACCAGGTGCGGCGGCGAATAAGCAGGCAGGGATCGTGCGGCAGAATGCGCAGCAGCGCGCACTCTTCTGACGTCGCCTGCACCGCCTCGACGATATGTTCGCCTTCGGTTAACGGCGCAATCAGCGACAGATAATCATGCGGCGTGGTGGCGGTGTAATCCTGTAATAGATAGTCTGGCACCACCGCGGCATTGACGCAGCGGTCTTCAATTTGTACCGGGACATCATTTTCAAAATGCACCATCAGCGAATGAAAGATACGCGTGCCTTCGGCGACGTTGAGCGCCTCCGCCTGGATAACATCCGCTTCGGTCTCCTCTAAAAGCAGCACCTCACAGCGGTGCTGGTGACGGCGGGAGGCAATCTCATCGGCAATGCTGCGCACTTCAAATAGCGCCGACTGGCCTTTCGGCTCAGCGACGAAGGTACCGACGCCCTGTAGCCTCACCAGCAAGCCTTCATCCGTCAGCTCACGCAGCGCGCGGTTGATGGTCATGCGGCTGAAGCCGAACTGGGCGACCAGTTCAGCCTCCGAGGGAATTCGGTCGTGCGGACGCCACTCGCCGCGGTGGATCTTTTCGCTGATCGCCTGCTTCACCTTTTCATAGAAAGGCGCGGGCGCGGAACGAGGTTGTTGTGCAAACATGGCCTGGCTTTCCTTATGCGTAATAAGCGGAGCGGCGAAACGAAAATAATAGCGCGGATCGCTAGCGCCACCAATGGGCGATTTGCCATGCCAGACGGGCCGCCGCGCGGGCGCCCTGTCCGTCGATGTCAAATTGCGGATTAAACTCGACCAAATCCACCGCCTGTAGCTTACCGCTGCGGCACAACGGCTCAACGATCCGCAGCAGGGTCGCCAGCGGCACGCCCAGCGCCGCCGGCGCGGAAACCGCCGGCATTTCGCGCGCCGGTAGCACGTCGAGATCGATAGTCAGATACAGACGGTCGAATTGCGCGATATTGCGCTCAAGCTCCGGCAACACGCGTGTTTCGAAGGCTGCCAGCACCTCCAGATCTTCAACGATAGCCACCTGGCGGCGCGCTGCTTCATCCCATAGCGCCTGGGTGTTCGCCGCCCGGCTAACCCCGATGCAGGTATAGTGAAAACCTCGCTGCTGCGCTTCACACTCCAGCGCCAGCTGGCGGAACGGCGTCCCGGAACTGGCGCATTCGGCAAAGCGTAAATCCAGATGCGCATCGAGATTAATAATGCCCACTTTTTCGCCCGGGAAGGCGTCCAGTACCCCAGCGCCGTGGCCGAAGGCCGTCTCGTGACCGCCGCCCAGCACCAGCGTGCG
Organism: Klebsiella sp. JN_Kp122; assembly: GCF_040062085.1. NCBI lineage: Bacteria > Pseudomonadati > Pseudomonadota > Gammaproteobacteria > Enterobacterales > Enterobacteriaceae > Klebsiella > Klebsiella sp. JN_Kp122. The sequence goes on along the minus strand of NZ_JBEAHW010000034.1, from coordinate 26,434 downwards.
TTTGCCGGCACGTTGACAGGCGGCCACCGCCTCGCGCAGCGCCTGATGCGCGGCTTCTAACTGTTCACCGTCGACGCTAATCGTGCCCATATCCACGCAGCGGTCATGGCCCTGATGGCTGGCCATATTGGCCAACGCCCGGCGTAGCGTTTCCGGACCATGTCCGGCGCCGGTGCGCCCTTTATTACGCCGTACGCCTTCGTCGCAGGCGAAGCCGAGCAGCGCGATATCGCCAGGCATCTCCTGCGGCGCGAAGCGTTCCGCGCGGGCGATGGTCTGGAACAGGCGCAGCGCATTGGGCGCCTCCGCGCTATCATCACGCCCCTGCCAAAGGTTCGCGGGGGTAGCTTGCCACAGCATCATTGCAGTTCTCCTCGTACCACGCGCCCCCAGAGCGGCGCGCGCCCCGGCTCATACACCATCTCGACCGGATGCTCGGCATCCCAGATAGCGAAGTTTGCGACAAAGCCCGCCGCCAGCTGACCATGGCTCTCCTGTCGCCCCAGCGCCCGCGCGGCATGGCGAGTCACCCCGGCCCAGGCCTCTTCCGGCGTTAAACCAAACTTGACGCAGGCCATGTTCATCGCCAGATGCAGGCTAGCGAAGGGGCTGGTGCCCGGGTTGAAATCGGTCGCCACCGCCATCGGCACCTGGTACTTGCGCAGCAGTTCCACCGGCGGTTTGCGGGTTTCATTGAGGAAGTAGAACGCGCCGGGGAGCAGGGCTGCCACGGTGCCGCTTTCGCGCATCGCAGCCACGCCCTCTTCCGTCAGATACTCGATATGGTCGGCGGAAAGCCCATGATAGCGGCTCACCAGTTGTGCGCCGCCCAGTGACGAGAGCTGCTCAACGTGGCCTTTTACCGGAATGCCCAGCGCCTGCGCGGCCTGAAATACGCGCTCGGTTTGCTGTGGACTGAAGCCGACGTTTTCACAGAAGACGTCAACGCTTTCAAACAGCCCCTCTTGCCACAGCGTCGGCAGTATGGTCTCGCAGACCAGCGAGATATAGCCATCGGCGTCGCCATGATATTCCGGCGGCGTGGCGTGGGCGGAGAGCAGCGTCGCCGACAGTTCCACGCCATTGTCGTCAGCCAGTTGTCGGGCGACCCGCAGCATTTTGCGTTCGTTTTGCAGATCGAGACCGTAGCCTGATTTAATCTCCAGTGTTGTCACCCCTTCACGCAGAAGGCGCTCCAGACGCGGCTGCGCCAGCGCCAGTAGTTCAGCTTCGCTGCTTTCGCGCGTGGCGCGCACGGTGGAGTTAATGCCGCCGCCGTTGGCGCTGATGGTTTGATACGACACGCCGTTCAGCCGCTGCTCCCACTCCTGCGCCCGGCTGCCGCCAAAAATCAGGTGCGTGTGGCAGTCAATGAGACCCGGCGTCAGCAGCCGGCCTTCGAGGTCGATACGACGCCCCGCCGGGGCGTCAGCGTCGTCGACGATCGCCTCGATACGGCCGTTACGCACCAGCAGCGCATGGCGCTCCAGCAGGCCGTATGGTTGAGAAGAATCAGGATTCAAAGTGGCGAGACGCGCGTTTCGCCAGATAACGAGTTCAGAGGTGGCTTCAGTCATAGCATTCAACTTGTCATGGGTTGTATAGACATTTATTTTCATAACGCCGGTAATGTCAATAAAAGCGCGGGTAAATGTTATTTTTTTGTGACTAAAGACGTTCCATCAGCGCTTCGCGTTGCGTAAAGAAGTGAAGTTTTTGAACTGGCATCTTCCCGTTTCGTTCAAGTTAGTATAAAACAGCAGGTTTTAAAGGACTTATACCCTGTCACGCACAAAGGGTATGTAACTTTGCATATTATCGCCCGGAGCAACATGAACACATATTCCGTTTCCCGTCTGGCGCTGGCGCTGGCCTTCGGCGTGACGCTGTCCGCCTGTAGCTCGACGCCTGCCGATCAAAAGCCCTCAACGCAGACTGCACCGGGCAATACCGCACGGCCGATTCTTAGCGCCGATGAAGCGAAAAACTTCACTCAAGCGGCCTATTTTCAGTCGCTGACGCCGAATGCCGCCGCGTGGACGCCATCCGCTATCAGCCTGCCGGCGCAGCCTGATTTCATCGTCGGCCCGGCGGGTGCTCAGGGCGTGACCCACACGACTATTCAGGCCGCGGTCGATGCGGCGATTGCCCGTCACTCTGCCCGTCGCCTGTTCATCGCCGTTATGCCAGGCGAATATGCGGGCACTGTCTACGTGCCTGCCGCGCCGGGCGCGCTGACGATTTATGGTACCGGTGAAAACCCTGCCGACGTCAAAATCAGCGAAGCGATTGATTCCGAAATGGACCGCAATAGCTGGCGTCATCTGGTCAATCCGGGCGGCAAATACATGCCAGGCAAGCCCGCGTGGTATATGTTCGACAGCTGCCAGAGCAAATCCGCCGCCACCGTCGGCGTGATGTGTTCCGCGGTCTTCTGGTCGCAGAATAATGGCCTGCAGCTGCAGAACCTGACCATCGCCAACAATCTCGGCGACAGCGTCGATGCCGGTACCCATCAGGCAGTGGCCTTGCGCAGCGATGGCGACCAGGTGCAGATCAACAAGGTCAACATTCTTGGCCGCCAGAACACCTTCTTTGTGACCAATAGCGGCGTGCAGAACCGTCTGCAGGACAACCGTCAGACCCGCACGCTGGTGACCAATAGCTATATTGAAGGCGATGTGGATATCGTTTCCGGTCGCGGCGCGGTGGTATTCGATAATACCGATTTCCGCGTCGTGAATTCGCGTACGCAGAAAGAAGCCTACGTTTTCGCGCCGGCAACGCTGAAAAGCGTAACCTACGGCTTCCTGGCGACCAACAGCCGCTTCACCGCTTCCGGCGATAACGTCGCGCAGCTGGGCCGCGCGCTGGACGTCGACGGCAACAGCAATGGCCAGGTGGTGATTCGCGATAGCGTCATCAATGAAGGCTTTAACATTGCTCAACCGTGGGCGGCGGCGGTCGGTTCTAATCGCGCCTTCAGCGGTAATGTTGGCGCGCAGGATGACAAAGGCAACCCGCAGCGTAACCTTAACGACAATAGCTTCAACCGCATGTGGGAATATAACAACCGCGGCGTAGGCAGTTTTGTGGTTGCCGCTCCGAAACAGTAATATTATCGGCCCGCGCTCACCGACGCGGCGCGCGCCCTGCAGCAGGCGATAGTTTAAGCCTTCGCCTGCGGCACCCACACCAGTTTGTTTACCGCAAAACCGAGCTCAGCGGCCAGGGCAAGGTACTGCTGTCGAATGTGGGACGGAATATCCGGGGTGCGCGAAAGCAGCCATAAATAGTCGCGGTTTGGACCGCTTACCAGCGCGTACTGGTAGTCCTCGTCGAGCGCGATCACGTTATACCCGCCATAGAAGGGGCCGAAGAAAGAGACTTTCAGCGCTGCCGTGGTGGAAGCGCCGGTAAAATAGGCTTTGCCCTCGCTCTCGCGCCAGCGTTTGTTGCGCGGGTCAAATCCTCGATTGAGTACGCGAATGCCGCCGTCGTCACGCATACTGTAGGTTGCCGTCACCTGCTCCAGACCTCGTTCAAAACGGTTTTCCAGACGCGCGACTTCATACCAGCGCCCCAGATAACGGCTGGCGTCAAAATGGTTTATCGGTTTTACCCCTTGAGGTGGCGTTGGGGTTTTACAGGCGACCAACGCCAGCGATACCGCAACCCCGGTCAGAATTGGCCATAGTTTCATCGCATATCCTCCTTTTTCTCTTTCCTGGCAGACAAGTATAACCCCGCGCAGAGAGCATTCGTCGTTTTTCAGAGAGATTTACCGCCTTGTCTGTACAAGAAACATGAGAATAAAAAACATATATATCAATAACATAATTAAAAACACATTCACTAACCGCTAATTTGTACAAATTATTCCATAGAAATTTGTACAACTTTCCTCTGAGCGTCTATAGTTGACGGGTAGCTCGATTTTACGCGCGCGCTCGGGTCAGCAGTCTGCGCCAACGCCGCGGTTATTTTGAGGTGGTTCCTGTTTTACCGTTGCCTGTCCGCAATGTTTTGGCGTAAACGATGTGCAAATCGTTTACGCCAGCGGCTTTTATTTATCGCGTGGGAGATTCAGGCTTATGCATATCAAAAATACGATCCCTGTGCAGTTTATAGCTAACTGCGCATTGCTGAAAAACATAGAAAATAGCTTATTACAGGAAAATAAAACCGTTGACGATCTTCAATTAATTAGTGAGATTAATCAACGGTTACAAATAGAAAGTAATGAAATACTTGCTGATATCTATTTACAGGCGCTGGATATTCTGCGCTGTGGTATTCGTCATTAATTCGTCCATCCGCTTCGTGGAGACCAAAATGTTCAGTAAACACACGCACATTTGTTCCGAACGCTATGACCTGTGGATTGACAACCACTTTCTGATGAGTGGTATCAGCCTTATTCTGCGCACGCTGCCAGAAAGTTGCTTTCGCAAAAAGCATGTTTTCTTCACCAGCGATAGCTATTTCTCGGTGTTGCAACACAAATATAATCGTCGGGAAACGATTTTTATTTTATTAACTGAAGGCAACGATCTTAATTTCCTTAGCGAACTGCCAATGTTACGCATCCCCGCCAGATCGACCCCTGCTGAATTAAAAACATTTCTCAATCAACCGACCCGTTATTATAAATCGCATACTTCTCCTGGCGAACTGATACAGTTTACCGAGCGAGAAAAGAAGGTCATTCAGCTCATCAGTAATGGCGAAGCCATTGCCAGTATTGGTCGCTCGCTAAACTTGCATATTAAGACAATTTATCAAATCCGTTTGAATCTGATAAAAAAACTGGGCTGCAGCGGCAGGACCGATTTCTTTAATATCAGCCGTAGCGAAACATTTAAGTCCTGGAGTCAAATCCATCTGTGAGCACGCGCGACGTAAGCAAACAGCAACCTGCCTCACTTGCAAGGCAGGTTTTTTTATTCGTTACCGTGGAAGTGAATACTAAAGCCCTGTTCCTGCCAGTGGCCCAGCAGCTCCAGTTGCAGCGGCGAGGCGGGGCGCCCGGTCCAGACGAAAATATGTTGTCCAGGAAACAGCTCCGGGCGGGGAGATTCTAACGGTTCCGCCAGCACGTTAACATGCCAACCGCGTTGCGAAAGACGCCAGGCTTCCAGCCATAGGCCGGTGCGGTCTTCATTCCCCCACCCCACCAGCAGCGTCTCCTTGCCATTTTTTTTACGCGATTCCGCTAAAAACAGCGCCACGCAATCAATCAATATGCCATCCAACATGCTGCTGATGACCATCGAGGTGTTTTGATCGAGTTTTAGCCGCTGGCGCACCGGCGCGAACAGGCTATCAAGCAGGGTGTCGACGGGATGCTGATGACTTAATGCGGTGATTTTGGCGCGGATTTTGGCCGGCTGCATATAGCGCAGGATACTCATCATCTCTTCCTGCAACTGTGCGGATTCATCACGGGCGGCAGGTAGCTGGCCTTCCAGCAGCGCTTTCACCTTGCCCACTGAAACGCCACGTTCTATCCAGCGCTTAATTTCTTCGATTCGCTGAATATCTTCTTCATCAAACTGACGGTGCCCGCCTTCGCTACGCTGCGGTTTCAGCAAACCGTAACGCCGCTGCCAGGCTCGAAGGGTGACCGGATTGATTCCGCAACGCTCGGCTACTTCACCGATACTGTAAAAAGCCATAAGCCGCCTTATCTCAACCTGATACTTTAGCGCCTAAACTAACGAATTTAGGCATACTGTACAACTCTCTTTTCTTGTACAGATAAAGATATCAGATTGCAGCTCACAGCGTGCGGGAAAAAGGATGAAAGTATGTTTACGCTATCCCAGGAGGGATCATATTTTCCCCGGCCAGGCGATAGCCGGCAGACCACCCAGTCGCGGGCTGGCAAACAGATTTCCCTGGAAATGAGAAATACCCGCCGCCTCCAGCCACATCCACTCCTCCGCCTGCTCAACGCCAACCACCGATACGGCAATTTCCAGCGAGTGGCAGCATTTAATAATCGCCTGCACGATAGCCTGACGCGGCCCATCACGATGGATGTTGCGGATCAGCTGTTGGTCAATTTTAATTCGATCCGGTTGATATTGCGCCAGCAGCGATAGCCCGGCAAAACCGGCGCCAAAGTGATCGATAGCGACGCGAATTCCCGCCCCCTTCAATTTGCGTACGGCATCGGTAAACTCATCCATTCGCGAAATCACTTCACGCTCGGTGAATTCAACAATAATTTGTTCCGGAATCAAATCGTTGCGCTGAATTTCCGTTAGCAGGAATGGCACCGCATCCGCCACTTTCACCAGCGTCATCGGCAGTAGATTGATGGTCAGCGTACGTTCACGCAGGCCTAACTTACCGGCAATGGCCAGCGCAACCCGTTTACTTTGCAGATCCGCGACGTAAATCTCATCGCCTGACAAACCGGCAAAATAGGCTGCGGGCGGTTCTCCGTCAACGGTACGCAGCAGCGCTTCCCAGGAGATTATTTCGCAGGCAAAGGGGTCAACCACCGGCTGAAAAGCAAAACAGCATGATTCAGCGCCGTCGATACAAGGTACGGCCGGATAAAACGTACTCTCATCAGCAGTAAAATCCCAGCTATCAGCTGACGGAATTTCATAATAATTCTCTTTTTCCGTCGCTTCGACAAAGGTACGGAAAAAATGCAGCGCCCGGTCGTCGTAAGTCAGCTGATATTTTGTCGTCCCCTTATCCAGCACGTTCTGTAGTACCGCGTCGCGATCGTGTTCCCTTAAATCAAACAGCTCCATGCCGACCTTACCAAAGCGGCGAGCCGGCGCGTAATCGCACAAAAGCTCCACCAGATTGTAATGACGCGGGTCGGCGCAAATATGTCGATAGATTTGCTGTACGTTTTCTTCCGGTCCCTCAATGAGTTGGAAAAAATGCGTACCGTTAAAAAGTAAAATACCGGTGACATCCGCCTGACCATTTCTCTCGTTAGCCGCAGCAACCATCGACTCGAGCGATTTGAATGAGACATCGTCGCAGATATGGCTGCGATAAATGATGGTGGTGAGCATAGCGGTTCCAGATGAGAGGTATAAGCATTCACAGTAGCAGTTACTGTTCGATACGTCTTGCGAAACAAGTATTTATATTAACAAAAATTGAACACACAACGCCGCCATGCCGCATAATCTTGTACAATCCGTCACGCTTAAAACCCTCATTGCAATTTTACACAAAATAAAAAAACAACAAATTTATCAATAATTTTCAATCAACTATACTCTAGGCACGATTTATTGCGCAATACACTATGTACAAGTTACAAATTATTGTATAAGTTTACTCACAGTTAACAGATGAGTGAAATTAAAGGAGCGCATATGCAGCAGAATGGTTACATTCCAGATACAGCGAACGCGATAGCCCAGTATTTCAACAAAGCATCGTTACCTTCTCAGCAGGAGACGCTGGGCGAAATCGTGATGGACATTCTCACCGAAGGGCGGCATTTAAACCGCAAAGCGCTTTGCACCAAGTTACTGAGCCGTCTTGACGTCGCACGAGCCCCGGAAGAAGAAAATCATTATCAAACGTTGATTGGCCTGCTGTTTGAGCGTCAGGAGTAAACGCTGACTGTCGGCCTGCACCTGACCTGGCCTACAGGAACAACCAGGCATGCAGAGGGACGATGATGAAAAGCAGTCAATCAGATCGGGTTAGCGATGAGATTATTGGCGAGGCAGTTTTATCTCTTCTTAAAACAAACCGGCCAATTAATATTCCGACGCTGCTAGTCAAACTTCGGTTAATGCAGGCAGCGGAAACGAACCGCCAGCGAAGGAATGCAATTATTGCCGTTATCGATGAAATTAGCGTCAGACTCACGACGCGCGGTAATCACGCGCCGGTCATTAAAAAGATTAACGGCCAGTGGGAAAACAGAGCCGTTGTTGTGGATAGTAACGTCGAACCGACGGGCAAAAAAATACACTGATCCCCGAACAAGTTTAATAAACAAGTGAGAATATGATGAGACAGACTATGCATCAGCAATCAGATATTTACGCAGGACTGCAGGATACAGCGCTCTCAGAATATTTCCGCAGCGCCGGAGATAAATTAGTCGATGAATCTGCGGTAATGTCGCTGGCAATCGACAGTATCCTCAGCTCAGATGGGCATCTGAGCAATAAGGCGCTTATTTTATGGTTGATCAATGCGCTGGAAACCACCGATAACGTGGTTACCGCGGATGTGATTCGCAAGACGCTGGAAATTGTCGTCGGCTATACGATGGATGATATTTAAAGCTGTCAGTCCGAATAAAAAAACCTCGCCGGCGCGAGGTTTTTTTCTATCAATAGCAAATTAATGCGCGTTAACCACTACCCACATAGGGCCCTGACCAACGGCATAACGCCCTTTCTCTTTTAACAGCCCCTGCTCGCCGGCAATTTCATAAACCGCGATATGATGCGATTTCTGCCCGGCGGCAATCAGATACTTACCGCTGTGATCGAGATTAAAGCCGCGCGGCTGCGCTTCGGTCGGCTGGTAGCCTTCAATAGACAGTACGCTACCGTCTTCAGAAACGCTAAAGATGGTGATAATGCTGGCGGTACGATCGCAGGCATAAAGATGACGGCCATCCGGCGTAATATGGATATCCGCAGCCCAACGCACGCCGGTAAAATCTGGCGGCATCATATCCAGCGTCTGTACGCACTCAATTTTCCCGTGCGGATCTTTAAGCTCCCACACGTCAACGGAGCTGTTCAGCTCGTTCACGCAGTAGCCATACTGCTGGTTCGGATGGAACACCATATGCCGCGGACCGGCGCCTTCCACGGTAGTAACTTCCGCCGGCTCCTGCGCGGCCAGATAGCCGTCATCGCTCAGATTAAACAGGCAAATACGATCCTGCTTCAGCGCCGGTACCCATAGCGTGCGGTTGTCCGGTGAAATATTGGCCGAGTGGCAGCCCTCCAGTCCCTCGACGACGGTGACCGTTTCGCCCGGCAGGCCGTCAATCAATGGCGTCACGCTCACGCAGCCCTGATTGTAGGATGCGCTGAAAACAAAACGGCCCTGATGGTCGGTGGAGATATGCGTCGGGCTCCCCGGCAGCGCGGCTTCGCCGGCGAAAGTCAGCGCGCCATTATCTGGCGCAATGCGGTAAGCCAGGACGCGAAACTCCGGACGCACGCCGACATAGAGATACTCTTTGTTCGGGCTTACCACCATCGGCTGCACCTGGCCCGGGGCATCAACAACCTGAACCAATGTCAGATTTCCCTCAGCATTGAGGCTCCAGACGTGAATCTGATGGCTCTCCGGGCTGGCGGTATATACGGTTTGTTTCATGACTACTCCTTTCCTCACTGCTCGTGAAACTGCTCGTGGACATCGTTATACATTTCATCCGGCGCGCGGCGCAACGATGAATGGTATAGACGCTTTTAACGGTAGATGCTGAAAAATTTGCCCCTGAGACGAAGCCGTGTACCATCATGGCAGACTCTTTTTCACCATTTACCGGAACCAACTCATGACCTCACGCGTGATCGCCCTCGATTTAGACGGCACCCTACTGACCTCGAAAAAAACGATTCTTCCGGCGTCGCTCGATGCGCTGGCTCGCGCCCGGGAGGCTGGATATCAGGTGATCGTCGTAACCGGCCGACATCACGTCGCTATCCATCCTTTTTATCAGGCACTGGCTCTCGATACACCTGCAATTTGTTGTAATGGTACCTATTTGTATGATTATCATGCAAAAAAGGTTCTCGAAGCCGATCCGATGCCGGTGGATAAGGCCCTCAGCCTCACCAACATGCTCGCCGAACACGATATTCACGGTCTGATGTACGTCGATGACGCCATGCTTTATGAACGTCCGACCGGCCATGTGATCCGCACCACTAACTGGGCGCAGTCGCTGCCGGTTGAACAGCGCCCGGTTTTCACCCAGGTGGATTCTCTGGCACAGGCGGCGCGTGAAGTACAAGCGGTTTGGAAATTCGCCCTTACCGACGAAAATATCCCGAAACTGCAGGCCTTCGCGCAGACCGTCGGCCAGAAGCTGGGCCTGGAATGTGAATGGTCGTGGCACGATCAGGTGGATATTGCCCGCGCCGGCAATAGCAAAGGCAAGCGCCTGGCGCAGTGGGTCGCCGCGCAAGGATTATCCATGCAGGACGTTATCGCCTTTGGCGATAACTACAACGACCTCAGCATGCTGGAAGCCGTCGGGACCGGCGTGGCGATGGGTAACGCGGTTGAAGAAGTCAAAGCGCGGGCGAAGGTGGTGATTGGCGAAAACGAAACCACCAGCATCGCCGACTTTATCAATCGTAACTTGCTGTAATCAGGCTGCGATCGATACGCTCTTAATTTGCGCATATAGCCACTGGCCTGGGCTGACACCCAGGTCATCCCGCGCCCACGGGCTAATTCGCGCCCATAGCGTTTTGCCGCTGACCGTAAGCTGTACCTCAATCTGACCGTTGGTTTCCACACAGCTAACGACCTGCGCGCGCAGAATATTCCGGATACTGGTTTGTCGCGGATGCTCCAGCACCAGCGACACATCCGACGCCTGAATACGAATACGCGCCGCTTCGCCCGGCTCCCGCGCCAGCTGATTAACCCATAGTTGCTGATCGCCCAGCGCCAGCGCAGTCATTGCATATTGCGGATGCTGCGCGATCACCGAGACGTTAAGAATCGTGCTCTGCTGCTCCTGCGGCAGCCACGGATGCATCACGCTGCTGCTCCACACCGTTTCGAGATCGCCAAACGCCTTCACTTTTCCCGCTTCCAGCACCAGCACGTTATCGGCCAGGTGCTGAATTTCATCCAGCGAGTGGCTGACATACAGCATCGGGATATGGATCTCGCGCGCCAGCCGCTGTAAATAGGGGAGTAATTCGCGCTTTCGCGGAATATCCAGCGAGGCCAGCGGCTCATCCAGCAGCAGCAATTCCGGCGCGGTCAACAGGGCGCGGCCAATCGCCACCCGCTGTTTTTCCCCGCCGGACAAACTACCGGGCAGCCGTTCGAGCAGGTGCTCAATGCCCAATAAAGCCACCAGCTTATCAAATTGCGCGGCCATGCTTTTAGCCATCCCATATTTCAGGTTGCCGCGCACTTTATAGTGCGGAAACAGCCGCGCGTCCTGAAACACATAACCGATACGCCGCTTCTCCGGCGCCAGGCAGATGCGCTGTCGCGCGTCATTGAGCACCCGGCCATTGAGCACAATGCGCCCCTGCTGCGGCTGCGTCAGCCCGCTGATAGCATTAATCAATGAGGTTTTTCCCGCGCCTGAGACGCCGAAAATAGCGGTAATGCCGCTGGCGGGCAGGGTTTCATGCACTTCGAGGCAGTGGTTGCCCAACGTCTGGCTAAAATCGAGCTCCAGCATAGTTATTTTCCCATCCGCTTACGGCTAAGGCGCGCCAGCCATTCAGACACCAGCAACGATACCAGCGCCAGAACAATAGAGATGATGCATAACCGCGCGGCGGCGCCTTCGCTGCCGGGCGTTTGAATCAGGGTATACATCGCGGAAGGAATGGTGCGCGTTTCGCCAGGAATGTTTGAGACAAAGGTGATCGTCGCGCCAAACTCTCCCAGCGAACGGGCGAAAGCCAGCACCGTACCGACAATAATGCCCGGCAGGGTCAACGGCAGCGTGATGGTGAAAAATACCCGCCAGCGATTAGCCCCCAGGGTGCGCGCCGCCTGTTCAAGCTTCACGTCCACCCCTTCAAGCGCGAGGCGTATCGCCCGCACCATCAGCGGAAATGACATCACCGCCGCCGCCAGCACCGCCCCCCGCCAGCTGAAGGCGAAGGTCAGACCAAACCAGTCGTATAACCAACTGCCGATAAAGCCGCGTCGCCCCATGGAAATCAGCAACAGATAGCCGACCACCACCGGCGGCAGCACCAGCGGTAAATGTATAATGCTATCGAGTAACGCTTTGCCGGGAAAATGGCGGCGCACCAGCAGCCAGGCGAAAAAGATCCCAAAAGGTAAGCTGCAAACCACCGCCAGGGATGAAACTTTCAGGCTCAGCAGTACCGCCTGCCATTCGGGATCGCTTAAAATCATTGCTGTGTGGTGAATCCGTAACGTTTAAAGATAGCCGAGGCTTCCGGGCCTTTGAGGTAGTCATAAAACGCGGTTACGGTAGCATTTTTATGCCCATCAACGATAGCCAGCGGATACTCGACTTTTTTGTGCGAATCCTCCGGGAAGGTGCCCACCACTTTGACCCCCTTGCTGGCGACGGCATCAGAGCCGTAGACGATGCCCAACGGCGCTTCGTTGCGCTCCACCAGCGCCAGCGCGCCGCTCACGTCTTCTGCCGGCGCGAGCTTCGGCGACAGCGTCTCCCAGGCCCCCAGTTTTTGCAGCGCTTCTTTGGCATAGATCCCTGCCGGTACGTGGTCCGGATCGCCGACCGCCAGACGTCCGCCTTGCAGCAGGCTGGCCCAGTCGGTTTTAGCATTAATGGTGATATCGCTGCGATCGCTGGCTTTCGGCGCGACCACCACCAGGCTATTGCCCAGCAGCGTGGTGCGGGTTGCCTTATCGATTGATTTTTTATCTACGGCATAGTCCATCCATTTCTGGTCCGCAGAAATAAACAGATCGGCGGGCGCGCCGGCTTCAATCTGGCGCGCCAGCGTGGAGGAAGAAGCAAAGGAAGAGACTACTTCAACACGGTGCGCTTTTTTATAGGCTTGCGCGATATCCTGCATAGCGTTGGTTAACGACGCCGCGGCAAAAACGGTAATTTTGCCGTCCTGCGCCAGCGCATGACCAGAAACGCAGAGCGTTAAAGCCGCTCCGGTCAGAAAACGCGACCATTGACCTGCCATTGGAAACTCCTGTGTGTTCGTTATGTAGCGAATAATATAACGACTATGCTCAGGATTTCCCAGCGCGATTTAGGGGTAATCAGGATAGGTACAAAAGAAAACGCCCGGCGAGCCGGGCGTTGGGGAATCAGTGATTTTGCTGGCTGCTGTCTTTATGACCGACGCCGGAGAAAATGTTGAACACTTCGCCGAGACCGTAAATCAGACCGAGGATGACCGCCATCACCACAGGTACCATGACGACAGCAAATACCAGACTTTTCAACAGCTCTAACATGGTTGGCTCCAGATAGTACGAATACTTCATTGTAACCATTTCAGCCGGAAAAACACGCCCCATTTGTGCGGTGCCTCACCGCCGCTGCGGCAGATGGCTGTTGCAAGATGAGCGCTATCGTTCACAATACGCTTTTTACGTCAGGAATTGATTATGCAGGCCGAAATCCTTCTTACGCTTAAGCTTCAACAGCGCCTGTTCGCCGATCCCCGCCGGATAGCCTTACTCAAGCAGATTGATCGGACTGGCTCAATTAGCCAGGGGGCGAAGAACGCCGGTATCAGCTATAAAAGCGCATGGGATGCGATCAACGAAATGAACCAGCTTAGCGAACAATCGCTGGTCGACCGCGCCACTGGCGGTAAAGGCGGCGGCGGCGCGGTGCTGACCCGCTATGGACAGCGGTTGATTCAGTTATACGATCTGTTGGCGCAGATTCAACAAAAAGCCTTCGACGTACTAAGCGACGATGACGCCCTGCCCCTCGACAGCTTGCTGGCGGCGATTTCCCGCTTCTCGTTACAAACCAGCGCCCGCAACCAGTGGTTCGGCACCATCACCGGTCGCGACCACCAGCAGGTACAGCAACATGTCGACGTGCTGCTGGCGGACGGCCAGACCCGTTTTAAAGTCGCCATTACCGCTCAAAGTGCCGACCGCCTCGGGCTCACTGAAGGCCAGGAAGTGCTGGTGTTGCTAAAAGCGCCGTGGGTCGGCATCACGCTTGACCACGCCGTGGCGCAGCAGGCAGACAACCAGCTTACCGGGCGCATCAGCCACATTGAACGCGGGCCGGAGCGGTGCGAAGTCATCATGGCGTTGCCGGATGGGCAAAACCTGTGCGCCACGCTGTCAACGGCGCAAACCGACGGCTTGCAGGAAGGCGCGCAGGCGATCGCCTACTTCAATGCCGATCGCATCATTCTGGCAACCTTATGCTAATGGCATTGACTTTATTGCCGTGAAGACGTATCCCTGAAGCACAACACTGCAAAAAGTGGGATACACAATGTCATCATTGCAAATTTCGCAAGGCACGTTTCGCCTTAGCGATATAAAAACCTTACATATCGATCGCCTCACGCTGCGCGCTGGCGAAAGCTGGGCTTTCGTCGGCAGTAACGGTAGCGGTAAATCGGCGCTGGCCAGAGCGCTGGCCGGTGAACTGACTCTGTTAAACGGGCAGCGCGAAAGCGCATTTCAGCGTACAACTCGCCTCTCCTTCGAACAGCTGCAGAAACTGGTCAGCGACGAGTGGCAACGTAACAACACCGATATGCTCAGTCCCGGCGAAGAAGATACCGGTCGCACCACCGCAGAAATCATCGAAGATGAAAGACGCGACCCGGAACGTTGTGCCCGGCTGGCGGAGCAGTTTGGTATTAGCCACCTGCTGACGCGGCGCTTTAAATATCTGTCGACGGGCGAAACCCGCAAAACGCTCCTCTGCCAGGCGCTGATGAGCGACCCAGACCTGCTGATTCTCGACGAGCCGTTTGATGGCCTGGACGTCGCTTCGCGCCAACAGTTGGCCGACCTGCTGGCCAGCCTGCATCAGGCAGGCATCACCCTGGTACTGGTACTCAACCGCTTCGATGAGATCCCGGAATTCATTGAATATGCCGGGGTGCTGGCGGATTGCACGCTGAGCGAAACCGGCGAGAAACAGGCGTTATTACAACAGGCGCTGGTTGCCCAACTGGCGCATAGCGAAAAACTTGCCGGTATGACGCTACCAGAACCGGATGCCCCCGCCGCCCGGCACGACTTAGCGGCGAACGCTCCGCTTATCGTCCTTAACGACGGCACAGTGTCGTATAACGATAAAGCGATCATTAACCAGCTAAGCTGGACGGTGAACCCCGGCGAACACTGGCAGATTGTCGGCCCCAACGGCGCGGGCAAATCCACATTGCTGAGCCTGATCACCGGCGACCATCCACAGGGTTACAGCAACGACCTGACGCTATTCGGCCGCCGTCGCGGTAGCGGTGAGACTATTTGGGATATCAAAAAACATATTGGCTATGTCAGCAGCAGCCTGCATCTGGAATACCGTGTCAGCACTAACGTGCGTAATGTGATCCTTTCCGGCTACTTTGATTCAATAGGCATTTATCAGGCGGTCTCTGATAAACAACACAAGCTGGTCCAGCGCTGGCTGGATATTCTCGGCATTGATAAACGCACCGCCGACGCGCCGTTCCATAGTTTGTCGTGGGGGCAGCAGCGGTTGGCGCTGATCGTTCGCGCGCTGGTCAAACACCCAACCCTGCTGATACTCGATGAACCGTTACAGGGATTAGATCCGCTGAATCGCCAGCTGGTACGTCGTTTTGTTGATGTTTTAATTGGCGAAGGGACCACGCAGCTGCTGTTTGTATCGCATCATGCCGGAGATGCCCCTGACTGCATTACCCACCGCCTGGAGTTCATTCGTAGTGGAGACGGTTACACTTACCGCCTCGGTCCGCTGGCAGAATAGCGCTATACAGGGGTCTGCGGATCCCTGTATTTTTTCAGAGAAATAACCAATAATCACCACAAACAGCTGTTTTATAAAGAATTAACTAAAATCAGCCTTAATATCACATCAAGTGTAAACGATTCCAACATTTTGGCCTGTGTCACACTTTTCCCTTCTTTGGTATGCTATCTTCTTCTCACACGATAAGCCTATTGGAGCGAATCATGAAAGTACTGGTCACAGGTGGTAGCGGTTACATTGGAAGTCATACTTGCGTACAGCTGCTGCTGCAGGGACATGATGTGATTATTCTCGACAATCTCTGCAACAGTAAACGCAGCGTATTGCCGGTCATTGAACGTCTCGGCGGCAAGAAAGCCACCTTTGTCGAAGGCGATATTCGTAATGAGGCGCTGATGACGGAAATTCTGCACGATCACGCTATCGAAGCCGTGATCCATTTTGCCGGCCTGAAAGCCGTCGGCGAGTCCGTCGCCAAGCCGCTGGAATATTACGACAATAACGTCACCGGTACACTTAAATTGGTTTCCGCTATGCGCGCAGCCGGCGTTAAAAACTTTATTTTCAGCTCCTCCGCGACCGTCTACGGCGACCAGCCGAAGATCCCTTATGTTGAAAGCTTCCCGACCGGTACCCCGCAAAGCCCCTACGGTAAAAGCAAACTGATGGTTGAGCAGATCCTCGCCGACCTGCAGAAAGCCCAGCCGGACTGGAGCATCGCGCTGCTGCGCTACTTCAACCCGGTCGGCGCGCATCCATCAGGCGATATGGGCGAAGATCCGCAGGGCATTCCAAACAACCTGATGCCGTATATCGCGCAGGTTGCCGTTGGCCGTCGCGAATCACTGGCGGTATTCGGTAACGACTATCCGACCGAAGACGGCACCGGCGTGCGCGACTACATCCACGTGATGGACCTCGCCGACGGTCACGTCGCCGCCATGGAAAAACTGGCGAACAAAGCTGGCGTACATATCTACAACCTCGGCGCAGGCGTCGGCAGCAGCGTGCTGGACGTGGTCAACGCCTTCAGCAAAGCCTGCGGTAAACCGATTAATTATCACTTCGCGCCGCGCCGCGATGGCGATCTCCCGGCCTACTGGGCTGATGCCGCCAAAGCCGACCGCGAGCTGAACTGGCGCGTGACGCGCAACCTTGACGAAATGGCGCAGGACACCTGGCACTGGCAGTCCCGTCATCCGCAGGGTTATCCGGACTAATAGCCTAAAGGTAAGGCTCTAAGGAAATACCATGACGCAATTTAACCCCGTCGACCATCCGCACCGTCGTTATAACCCGTTAACCGGGCAGTGGATTCTGGTTTCACCGCATCGCGCCAAGCGCCCCTGGCAAGGGGCGCAGGAGACGCCGGCAAAACAAACGTTGCCCGCGCACGATGCGGATTGTTTCTTGTGCCCGGGCAATACCCGCGTCACCGGCGACACTAACCCGAATTACACCGGCACCTACGTGTTTACCAACGACTTTGCCGCATTGATGACCGATACGCCGGACGCTCCGGAGAGCGACGATCCGCTGATGCGCTGCCAAAGCGCCCGCGGCACCAGTCGGGTTATCTGCTTCTCGCCAGACCACAGCAAAACGCTGCCGGAACTGAGCATTGAAGCACTGGAAGGCGTGGTTAAAACGTGGCAAGAGCAGACCGCGGACCTTGGGAAAAGTTATCCCTGGGTCCAGGTCTTCGAAAATAAAGGCGCGGCGATGGGCTGCTCCAACCCGCATCCTCACGGCCAGGTATGGGCCAACAGTTTCCTGCCCAATGAGGCGGAACGTGAAGACCGTCTGCAAAAGAAATATTTCGCTGAGCAGGGTTCACCGATGCTGGTGGATTATGTGCAACGCGAACTGGCCGACGGCAGCCGTACCGTTGTAGAAACCGAACACTGGCTGGCCGTGGTCCCGTATTGGGCGGCCTGGCCATTTGAGACGCTGCTGCTGCCAAAAACGCACATCCAGCGTCTGACCGATTTAACCGCAGCCCAGCGCCACGACCTGGCGCTGGCGCTGAAAAAGCTGACCAGCCGTTACGACAACCTGTTCCAGACCTCCTTCCCCTACTCCATGGGCTGGCACGGCGCGCCGTTTAATAATGAAGATAATCAACACTGGCAGCTGCACGCTCACTTTTACCCGCCGCTGTTGCGCTCCGCCACGGTGCGCAAATTTATGGTCGGCTACGAAATGCTAGCCGAAACCCAGCGCGATCTCACGGCGGAGCAAGCCGCCGAAAAGTTACGTGCCGTTAGCGATATCCATTTTCGTGAATCAGGAGTTGAATAATGAGTCTGAAAGAGAACACCCAGGCGCTGTTTGCTGAACAGTTTGGCTACCCTGCCAGTCACGTCATTCAGGCGCCGGGCCGCGTCAACCTGATTGGCGAACATACCGATTACAACGATGGTTTCGTGCTGCCGTGCGCCATTGACTATCAAACCGTTGTCAGCTGCGCGCCGCGTTCCGACCGTATCGTGCGGGTCATTGCCGCCGATTACGATAATCAGCGCGACGAGTTTTCCCTCGATGCGCCTATCGTTAGCCACGATACCCAACAGTGGTCAAACTACGTACGCGGCGTGGTCAAACACCTGCAGAAGCGCAATAACCACTTCGGCGGCGCCGATCTGGTCATCAGCGGCAACGTACCGCAGGGCGCGGGTTTAAGCTCCTCGGCTTCGCTGGAAGTCGCCGTCGGCACCGTGTTCCAGCAGCTATATCATCTGCCGCTCGACGGCGCGCAAATCGCCCTTAACGGCCAGGAAGCGGAAAACCAGTTCGTCGGCTGTAATTGCGGCATTATGGACCAGCTTATTTCGGCGCTGGGTAAAAAAGATCATGCGCTGCTGATTGACTGCCGCACCCTTGGCACCAAAGCGGTGTCAATGCCGAAAGGCGTCGCGGTGGTGATTATCAACAGCAACTTTAAACGCACGCTGGTCGGCAGCGAATACAACACCCGCCGCGAACAGTGTGAAACCGGCGCGCGTTTCTTCCAGCAGCCCGCTCTGCGTGACGTTGAGCTTGCGCAATTTAATGCCGTGGCCCACGAGCTGGACCCGATTGTGGCAAAACGCGTGCGCCATGTGTTAACCGAAAACGCCCGTACCGTCGAAGCGGCGAGCGCGCTGGCAAACGGCGACCTGCAGCGCATGGGCCAACTGATGGCAGAGTCTCACGCCTCCATGCGCGATGATTTTGAAATCACCGTACCGCAAATTGATACGCTGGTTGAGATTGTCAAAGCGGTTATCGGCGACCAGGGCGGCGTGCGTATGACCGGCGGCGGCTTTGGCGGCTGCATCGTTGCCCTGATACCGGAAGCACTGGTTGAAAAAGTACAGCAGGCGGTAGCCGCTCAGTATGAAGCGAAAACCGGCATTAAAGAGACGTTTTACGTCTGCAAACCATCCCAGGGAGCCGGCCAATGCTAACGCCAACCCACGAACTCGCGCCCGACGGACAGCCGTGGAACGTGATAACGCTGCGTAATGACGCCGGGATGAGCGTAACGGTGATGGACTGGGGCGCGACGCTACTTTCCGCGCAAGTGCCTCTTGCCGATGGCAGCCTGCGCGAAGCGTTGCTTGGCTGCGCCACGCCGCAGCAATATCGCCAGCAGGCGGCATTTCTGGGCGCATCCGTCGGCCGCTACGCTAACCGTATCGCCAACAGCCGCTTCACGCTCGATGGCGAAGTCGTGAACTTAACCCCGTCGAACGAGGCCGGCCACCAGCTCCACGGCGGGCCGGACGGCTTCGACAAACGTCGCTGGCAAATTGTCAGCCACGACGACAGCCAGGTGCTGTTTGCGCTCGACTCCGCCGATGGCGATCAGGGCTTCCCGGGTCATCTTCAGGCAACCGCGCGCTATCGCCTGACTGACGATAATCGTATCGCCATTGAGTACCGCGCCACCGTTGATAAGCCCTGCCCGGTCAATATGACTAACCATGTCTATTTTAACCTCGACGGCGCGCAGGGCGACGTGCGCCACCACCGCCTGCAGATCCTGGCCGACCAGTATCTGCCGGTGGAGAGCGACGGTATTCCGTATGGCGATTTGCGCGACGTGGAGTACACCAGCTTTGATTTCCGCGCGCCGAAGGTGCTTGCTGGAGAGTTTCTTGCCGATGCTGACCAGCAAAAAGTGAAAGGTTACGATCACGCCTTTCTGCTGCAGGCCAAAGGCGACGCCCGCCAGCCGGCGGCGCATGTCTGGTCGCAGGATGAAAAGCTACAGCTGACGGTGTACACCTCGGCCCCGGCGCTGCAGTTTTATTCCGGTAACTATCTCGGCGGCACGCCATCGCGCGGCAGCCAACCTTACGGCGACTGGCAAGGGCTGGCGCTGGAAAGCGAGTTCCTGCCGGACTCCCCCAATCATCCGCACTGGCCGCAGCCAGATTGCGTATTACGGCCCGGCGCCGAATACGTTAGCCTGACGGAATATCAGTTTATCGCCGGATAACGTCATAACCCTCCCTACGGAGGGTTTTTTTTCGCCTTTTTGCTGTAATTTGCACCGCTAAAAGACAAAAAACTAACCGGTGTTTTACAAGCATCTTACACTGCGTCACTATTTTCGCTATGGTTAGGGATAAGCATTGCCGTGAGGCAAATCACGGCAATATAATGAGAATAGTTATCAATCAATAAACCAATACACCACAGTAGTCGGGTTGCGTGTAGGAGGAGTAAGAGAATGGCTGTAACTAAGCTGGTACTAGTTCGTCACGGCGAGAGCCAATGGAACAACGAAAACCGTTTCACCGGTTGGTACGACGTTGACCTGTCTGAAAAAGGCGTTAGCGAAGCGAAAGCGGCGGGTAAACTGCTGAAGGAAGAAGGCTTCAGCTTTGATTTTGCTTATACCTCCGTGCTGAAACGTGCCATCCACACCCTGTGGAACGTGCTGGACGAACTGGATCAGGCCTGGCTGCCGGTTGAAAAATCCTGGAAACTGAACGAACGTCACTACGGCGCGCTGCAGGGCCTGAACAAAGCCGAAACCGCTGAGAAGTATGGCGACGAGCAGGTTAAACAGTGGCGTCGCGGCTTTGCCGTCACCCCGCCGGAACTGACCAAAGATGACGAACGTTATCCGGGCCACGATCCGCGTTACGCGAAGCTGACCGATGCGGAACTGCCGACCACCGAGAGCCTGGCGCTGACCATTGACCGTGTCGTACCTTACTGGAACGAAACCATTCTGCCGCGCCTGAAAAGCGGCGAGCGCGTCATTATCGCCGCTCACGGTAACTCCCTGCGTGCGCTGGTGAAATACCTCGACAACATGGGCGAAGACGAGATCCTCGAACTGAACATCCCGACCGGCGTACCGCTGGTGTATGAGTTCGATGAAAACTTCAAGCCGATCAAACACTACTACCTGGGCAATGCTGACGAAATCGCTGCGAAGGCCGCGGCTGTCGCTAACCAGGGTAAAGCGAAGTAATAAGCGACTGAATAATTTCAGCCATAAAAAAAGCGTGGGATTTCCCACGCTTTTTTATTTTTAGCCATTGCAGGCCTAACGCGAACGCAGCCAACAATGGCAAAGTACAGGCTAGCCGCGGCGCGCTTTAACCGCATCCGCCAGCTGGCGCAGGATGGTCTCGGTATCTTCCCAGCCGATGCAGGCGTCGGTCACGCTCTTGCCGTAGGTCAGCGGTTCGCCGCTTTCCAGGCTCTGATTGCCTTCCACCAGGTGGCTTTCAATCATCACGCCCATAATCGCGTTTTCACCGCCGGCAATCTGCTGGCACACATCGGCGCCGACTTCCATCTGCTTTTTAAACTGCTTGCTGGAGTTAGCGTGGCTGAAGTCGATCATGATTTGCGCCGGCAGACCGGCTTTTGCCAGACCCACTTTCACTTCGGCAACGTGCTGAGCGCTATAGTTCGGCTCTTTACCGCCGCGCAGAATGATATGGCAATCGCTGTTGCCGCTGGTGTTCACAATAGCGGAATGGCCCCACTTCGTTACCGATAAGAAACAGTGCGGCGCGCCAGCAGCGTTGATCGCATCGATAGCGACCTTGATGGTGCCATCGGTGCCATTTTTGAAGCCAACCGGGCAAGAGAGGCCGGAAGAGAGTTCACGATGCACCTGGGATTCAGTGGTACGCGCGCCGATTGCCCCCCAGCTCATCAGGTCCGCCACATATTGCGGGGTGATCATGTCAAGGAACTCGCCCGCCGCTGGCAAACCGCTGTCGTTGATTTCCAGCAGCAGCTTACGCGCGATACGCAGCCCGTCGTTAATGCGGAAGCTGTTATCCATGTGCGGATCGTTAATTAGCCCCTTCCAACCGACGGTGGTGCGCGGTTTTTCAAAATAGACGCGCATAACGATTTCCAGCTCGCCTTTGAGCGCTTCACGCAACGTCAGCAGGCGGCTGGCATACTCTTTCGCCGCGGCAGGGTCGTGAATAGAGCACGGACCAATTACCACCAGCAGACGATCGTCGTTGCCTTTGAGGATGTTGTGAATCGCTTTGCGAGCATGTGCAACGGTATTAGCAGCATTTTCGGTAGCGGGGAATTTTTCCAGGAGCGCAACGGGAGGTAATAATTCGTTGATCTCTTTAATGCGTAAATCGTCGTTCTGATAATTCATCTTCTTTCCAGGCGTTGCCATACTTATACAATGAAATGCAATCCTTCCAATCTATCTCTTCGGTCAAAAAGTGTAAACGTGATTTTACACTGACGATGGAATAATCCTGGAATTAGGGAAAAATACGCCATAAAGTAGCGAAATCCTGCCAGCCAACTACAATTTTTAACTGCAACATCCAATTAAATGTTTATTTTCAGTATTATATTTTAAATCCTCACGCTAAGGCGGAGTGTTAAACCATAGCACCGCAGATCCCTGGCACATCTATGTTGGCGCGTTTAGCTAACAAATCGACTAAGCAGGAGTATCCGATGAATATGAATAAACTCACAGCCCTACTTCTCACCGCCACCTTAAGCTTAGCCAGCGGCGCCGCGCTGGCCGCCGATAGCGGCGCGCAATCGAACAACGGTCAGGCCAATTCCGCCGCTGATGCCGGACAGGTTGCGCCCGATGCCCGTGAAAACGTGGCGCCAAATAATGTCGATAACGACAAAATTAACTCCGGCGGCACCATGCTTCATCCTGATGGTTCGACAATGAATCATGACGGGATGTCGAGCGACGAGGTCCATAAAAACAGCATGTGCAAAGATGGACGCTGTCCGGACACGGATAAAAAAATGGAAAGCGGCAATGGCATGAACAACGATGCCAGCAAAACGGATGGCACCTCGCAGTAATTGAAACGGATGAGATAAGGGATCGAGGTGGCAGTGCTCACCTTGATCCCTTTGTTCGCTGAATTTCGGTAAGATGTCATAGTGTAATAATGATAACTATTAAGGGATGACATCATGGCGCATGCACATTCACCGACCCCTGCTGGCGAAAACAGTAACGCCAACCGGCTGCTTTGGGCTTTTATCGTAACCGCCGGTTTTATGATTATTGAGGCCATCGGCGGCGTCATTTCCGGTTCCCTGGCCCTGCTCGCCGATGCCGGACATATGCTCACCGACTCCGCCGCCCTCTTGTTCGCTCTGCTGGCGGTGCGCTTCGCCAGCCGGCCGCCAAATAGCCGCCACACCTTTGGCTGGCTGCGTTTAACCACTCTCGCCGCCTTCGTTAACGCTATCGCCCTGGTGGTCATTACGATTTTCATCTTCTGGGAAGCGGTACAGCGTTTTAACCATCCGCAGCCGGTGGCGGGAAAAACCATGATGGTCATCGCCGTCGCCGGACTGCTGGCCAATATCCTCGCCTTCTGGATCCTGCACCGCGGCAGCGCCGAAAGTAATCTTAATGTCCGCGCAGCGGCACTGCATGTGCTGGGAGATCTATTGGGTTCCGTCGGTGCCATCGTGGCCGCTATCGTCATTCTGATGACCGGCTGGACGCCGATTGACCCGATCCTCTCGGTGCTGGTGTCGTGTTTAGTACTGCGCAGCGCCTGGCGACTGCTGCAGGAGAGTATGAATGAGTTGTTGGAGGGCGCGCCGCGCTCGCTGGATGTCGAAGCATTAGGCCGCGATCTACGCCGCTCAATTCCTGAAGTCCGCGACGTTCACCACGTTCACGTCTGGCTGGTGGGGGAAAAACCGGTGATGACGCTGCACGTACAAGTCGTGCCGCCGCACGATCACGATGCGCTACTTGATAGCATCCAGCATTTTATTGAACATAAATATGAAATTGAGCATGTGACGGTACAGATGGAGTACCGCCCCTGCAGCGGCCCGGAATGCCACCTGAATCTGGCGCATTCCGGACATGAGCATCATCATCACCATTAACGTGAAAGCGCGTGAGAACCCCGCTCACGCGCGCTGTTAATCCACATCCGGCTGCCATTCAGGGCAATGAACGTCAGCAGCAAATATTCCAGCGACATCGCATACACGCCCTGTAGAGCGAATATCACTACGCTAATGACGTTGATGATCACCCACAGCAGCCAGTTCTCAACGTATTTACGCGTCATCAATACCATCGCGGCAATCGACAGCACCATCATGCAGGAATCCCAGAATGGGAAAGCATCGGGTTCCAGCGTCGGCATCGCCACCTGCAGCCCGAGCATTTGCATCAGGTTGACGGCGATACGGGTCAGGAAGGCAAACACCGGGTTAATAAACACCGTCATCAGACCGATAGCCACTACGCAGCCCGCCAGCCAGGCCAGCGCTTTTGGCAACGGCAGCCAGCGAATTTTCAGTTCCGCTTCGTTATCGCTAGTCTGCCTTGACCACGCGTACCAACCGTAAACGTTCGCCGCGAAGAAAAACAGCTGTAGCAGCAGGCTGGCGTACAGTTGGATCTGGAAGAAGATGATCGCAAAAAGCGTCACGTTCACCAGGCCGAAGGCATAGTTGCTAATCTTTTCCAGGCTCGCCAGCCAGATGCACAACAGGCCGGCGATGGTCCCCACCGCCTCAATCCAAGACAGATCGTAGCCACCGGCGCCGATCGGTATATGCACTAAAATATTCTGCGTACTGAAAAAATCCATTTTATCCCCTAAGCGTAACGCGACGCGGTAATGAGTTATCCCCGTAGTGTAGCCGCAAATTCCAGCATACGGTTAAGCGGAATTAATGCCCCGGCACGCAGTTTGGCGTCAACGTGAATTTCGTGTTCAACGCCGCCCTGCTCTAACCCTTCCGCTATCGCTTTCAGGCCGTTCATCGCCATCCAGGGGCAATGGGCGCAACTGCGACAGGTTGCGCCCTCACCTGCCGTAGGCGCTTCCAGCAGATCTTTTTCCGGTACCGCCTGCTGCATTTTATAGAAGATCCCGCGATCGGTGGCCACGATAAGCTGGCGCTGCGGCAGGCTTTTCGCCGCAGCAATTAATTGGCTGGTTGATCCTACCGCATCCGCCATGTCGACAATCGCCTGCGGTGATTCAGGATGCACCAGGATCGCCGCGTCGGGGTAGAGCCCCTTCATGCGCGCCAGCGCCTGGGTTTTAAATTCATCATGGACGATGCAGGCGCCCTGCCAGCACAGCACGTCGGCCCCGGTCTGGCGCTGTACATAGCGACCAAGGTGGCGGTCCGGTGCCCAAAGTATCTTTTGTCCGAGGCTATCGAGATGTTCAATCAATTCCACGGCGATGCTGGAAGTCACTACCCAATCGGCGCGCGCTTTTACCGCCGCTGACGTATTGGCATAGACCACCACGGTGCGATCCGGGTGAGCATCGCAAAATGCATTAAAGTCATCAATGGGACAGCCGAGATCCAGAGAACACTCCGCATTCAGCGTCGGCATCAGGATGGTCTTTTCCGGACTAAGAATTTTGGCCGTTTCGCCCATAAAACGCACTCCGGCAACCAGCAGCGTGGAGGCCGGGTGACGCGCGCCAAAACGCGCCATTTCCAGCGAGTCGGCAATACAGCCGCCGGTCTCTTCGGCCAGTTGCTGAATTTCAGGATCGGTGTAGTAATGCGCCACCATCACGGCGTCGCGCTCACGCAGCAGGCGTTTAATTTTCTCGCGGTAAAACACTTTTTCGTCACGGTTCAACGGTTGTGGTTTTGGCGGGAAAGGATAAATCGCCGTTTCAGGATCAAACATTACGCTCATCATGCAATCTCGTTTTACTGGCTTAACTTTGAAACCGTAAATATCGCTTTGTATCGCCTTAATACGGTCACTATGTTTTATATGCTAAACAAGATAGCCGATCGCAAGCGAAATGTCGTGATGAATTTTGTATTCCCCGGGGACGATGCTCGCATCTTCCCGGGCTACCGGTTCGTGCGCTATGGAGTCACGGTAAGCGTAGTGCGAACATGGAGATGATTGTGGAGAATGACGCATAGCAAAAAGGCGCCTTTAGGGCGCCTTTTTACATTGGTGGGTCGTGCAGGATGACTCAGCTTCGCCTCGCCCTACGGGCCGTTGCTGACGCAACGTTATCCTTCACGTTCAACATCAAAGTTCAATGTTGAATGGTGGGTCGTGCAGGATTCGAACCTGCGACCAATTGATTAAAAGTCAACTGCTCTACCAACTGAGCTAACGACCCCTTGCGGGATTTTACTGCTGTAATCATTCAGGATGGTGGGTCGTGCAGGATGACTCGGTTTTGCCTCGCCCTACGGGCCGTTGCTATCGCAACGTTATCCTTCACGTTCTACCAGAAACCACCGTTAAAGATTGGTGGG
This sequence comes from Klebsiella sp. JN_Kp122, assembly GCF_040062085.1. Classification (NCBI taxonomy): domain Bacteria; kingdom Pseudomonadati; phylum Pseudomonadota; class Gammaproteobacteria; order Enterobacterales; family Enterobacteriaceae; genus Klebsiella; species Klebsiella sp. JN_Kp122. The sequence goes on along the minus strand of NZ_JBEAHW010000034.1, from coordinate 48 downwards.
TCGTGCAGGATTCGAACCTGCGACCAATTGATTAAAAGTCAACTGCTC
>NZ_JBEAHW010000033.1:0-39124 GCF_040062085.1 Klebsiella sp. JN_Kp122 | reverse complement strand
CAGAAGAAATATCGGGAGCGCAATGTGCTCTGAATTAACACAAAGCACATGTTTTTCCCGGACCAAAACCGTTGCAAACCGATGCGATATCTACATGAGCGTGCCATTGTAGCCCCGGTAAGCGCAGCGCCACCGGGGGGCGGCCGGAGTAATTACGCCAAAATGGCCTTACAGATAGCGTCGCTGACCTGCTGCGTTGAGGCGTTGCCTTTCATGTCCGGGGTTTTCGGCCCGCTGGCGATCACCTGCTCTATCGCCGCCAGAATGCCGTTGTGCGCGGCGTGGTAGCGCTCGTCGCCGTTTCCGAGGAAATCGAGCATCATCGCCCCAGCCCAAACGGTAGCGATCGGGTTGGCGATATTTTTACCGTAAATATCCGGTGCCGACCCGTGAACCGGTTCGAACAGCGACGGGAAGGTCCGCTCTGGGTTCAGGTTAGCCGACGGCGCAATACCGATAGTGCCGGTACAGGCCGGGCCGAGATCCGACAGAATATCGCCAAACAAATTGGAGCCGACGACCACGTCGAAACGTTCCGGCTGCAGCACGAAGCGGGCGCAGAGAATATCGATATGCTGCTTGTCCCAGCGAATCTCGGGATAGCTTTTGGCCATCTCTTCCACGCGCTCATCCCAGTAGGGCATGCTGATCGCCAGACCGTTAGATTTGGTTGCTGAGGTCAGCGTTTTGCGCGGGCGGCTTTGCGCCAGCTCAAAGGCGTAGCGCAGGATCCGGTCAACGCCGCGGCGGGTGAAGACCGACTCCTGAATCACCACTTCATGCTCGGTGCCTTCATTGGCGCGACCGCCAAGGGCGGAATATTCGCCTTCGGTATTTTCGCGCACCACGTAAAAATCGATGTCGCCGGCCTTTTTACCCGCCAGCGGACAGGGGACGCCGGGGAACAGGCGCACCGGGCGCAGGTTGACGTACTGATCGAACTCACGGCGGAACTTCAGCAGCGACCCCCAAAGCGAGATATGGTCGGGGACGGTATCCGGCCAGCCGACGGCGCCGAAATAGATAGCATCGAAGCCCTGCAACTGCTCGCGCCAGTCGTCCGGCATCATCTTGCCGTGATGGGTGTAATATTCGCAGCTTGCCCACTCCATCTGTTCGAAGCTCAGCGACAGATCCCAACGCTGCGCGGCGGCTTGCAGCACGCGAATACCTTCAGGCAGAACTTCTTTACCAATTCCGTCACCGGGGATGGCGGCAATACGACAGGTTTTTTTCATTCCGGTTCTCACTTTTTAGCGATGATGTTTGACCACCTGCCTATCCTATAATTGACTGGTTCATAATTAATCACGCTAACTGGTGAAACATAAAACACAGATCATGAATAATCTGCCGCTGCTAAATGATTTACGCGTGTTCATGCTGGTCGCTCGCCGGGCTGGTTTTGCCGCCGCCGCCGAGGAGCTTGGCGTCTCACCGGCGTTCGTCAGCAAGCGGGTTTCGCTGCTGGAGCAAACCCTGCATGTGATGTTGCTGCACCGTACCACCCGTCGGGTCACCATTACCGAAGAGGGGGAGCGGATCTACGAATGGGCGCAGCGCATTCTGCAGGATGTGGATGAGATGATGGACGAGCTTTCCGACGTGCGTCAGGTACCGCAGGGAACGCTGCGTATTATCAGCAGCTTTGGTTTTGGCCGTCGGGTGGTGGCGCCGGCGCTGTCGGCGCTGGCGCGCCAGTACCCACAACTTGAGCTGCGCTTCGATGTCCAGGACCGGCTGGTGGATTTAGTCAATGAAGGGGTGGATCTCGATATTCGCGTCGGCGACGATATCGCGCCGAATCTGATTGCCCGCAAGCTTGCGACCAACCACCGTATTCTCTGCGCGTCACCGCAGTTTCTTGCCCGCCATCCGCAGCCGAAGCAGCTTAGCGATCTGGCTACCTTACCCTGCCTGGTGATCAAAGAGCGCGACCATCCGTTTGGCGTCTGGCAATTGCACAGCAAAGAGGGTCAGCACGCGATCAAAGTGACCGGGCCGCTCTCCTCCAACCATGGAGAGATTGTGCATCAGTGGTGTCTGGATGGGCAGGGGATCGCGTTACGCTCATGGTGGGATGTCAGTGAAAATATCGCCAGCGGCCATCTGGTGCACGTGCTGCCGGACTACTTCCAGCCCGCCAACGTCTGGGCGGTCTACGTGTCGCGGCTGGCGACCTCAGCCAAAATTCGCACCACCGTGGAGTTTCTGCGCCACTATTTTCAGCAGCACTATCCCCAGCAGTGTATCGTCAGCAGCGAGGAAAACAGCCGGCGACCAGCGCCGCCGGCGGAGGGCGTTACAGACGAGTGACGCTTTGCAGAATCGTCAGCGCGCGGGAGAATTGAGCATCCGGGATGGTCAACGGATAGAGGAAGCGAATGACGTTGCCATACTGACCGCAGGTCAACAGCAGCAGGCCCTGCTCCAGCGCCTGCTGCTGGATTTTCTGCGCAATCGCCGCCGAAGGTTCGCCGGTCGCCGGATCGAAGAACTCGGCGGCGATCATCGAACCCACGCCGCGCGCTTCCACCAGCGCAGGACACCAGCCCTTAACTTCCTGTAGCGTTGCCAGCAGGCGCTCGCCGAGGAACTGCGCGCGCTCGCACAGCGCTTCGTTATCAATGATATCCAGCACCGCATGCGCGGCCGCCACCGCCAGCGGGTTGCCGGCGTAGGTGCCGCCTAAGCCGCCCGGCGCCGGGGCATCCATAATCTGCGCGTTACCAACCACGCCGGAAAGCGGCATGCCGCCCGCCAGGCTTTTAGCCATCGTCATCAGATCCGGTTTATCGGCATAGTGATCCATGGCGAACAATTTGCCGGTGCGGGCGAAGCCGCTCTGCACTTCATCGGCAATCATCACGATGCCGTGCTCATCGCAGATGCGGCGTACCGCGGCAACCAGCTCTTTCGGCGCAACGTTAAAGCCGCCTTCGCCCTGTACCGGTTCGAAAATAATCGCTGCCACCTGTTTGGCTTCGATATCGGCTTTGAACAGGCGTTCAAGGGCGGTAATCGAATCGGCGGTGCTGATACCGTGCAGCGCTGACGGGTACGGCACGTGGTATACCGAGCCGGGGAACGGCCCGAAGCCCAGTTTGTACGGCGCGACCTTACCGGTTAGCGCCATCGTCATATAGGTACGGCCATGGAAACCGCCGCCGAAGGCGATAACGCCCGGACGTCCGGTATGGGCACGGGCGATTTTCACCGCGTTTTCGACCGCTTCCGCGCCGGTAGAGAAGAAGGCGGTTTTTGCCGGGCCTTTTACCGGCGCCAGTTCGTTGAGCTTCTCCGCCAGCGACACATAGCTTTCATAAGGCACGATCTGATAGGCGGTATGGGTAAATTGCTGTAGCTGCTGTTCAACCGCGGCGACCATCCGCGGATGGCGATGGCCGGTATTCAGCACCGCGATGCCGGCGGCGAAATCGATATATTCATTGCCTTCGACATCGGTCAAGGTGGCGTTTTGCGCGCTCTGGGCAAAGAAGTTGCACATAACGCCCACCCCGCGCGGGGTAGCGGAAAGACGACGCTGATGGAATTCATTGTTGCTCATAATAAACACCCTTTAGCAAAAGTTAATCACGGAACCGAACGGCAAATCAGACCCCAAGGCGGTCGCGCAGGCTGTAGTAGGCGGCGCCCATGGCGGTAAAAGGAATTCGCAGGCTGCGCCCGCCCGGGAACGGGTAGTGCGGCAGTTTGGCGAAGGCATCGAAGCGCTCGGCATCGCCGCGCAGCAGTTCTGAAATCAAGCGTCCGGCCAGATGGGTACAGGTCACGCCGTGACCGCTGTAGCCCTGCATGTAGTAAATATTGTTATCGAGACGGCCGAATTGCGGCATACGCGACAGGGTCAGCAGGAAGTTGCCGGTCCAGCGGTAGTCAATTTTCACCCCCTGCAGCTGCGGGAAGGTTTTCAGCAGCTTCGGCATAATCAGCCGCTCAACGTCGTCCGGGTCACGGGCGCCGTAGACAACGCCGCCGCCGTACAGCAGGCGGTTGTCGCCGGTAAGACGGTAGTAGTCCAGCAGGTAGTTACAATCTTCCACACAGTAGTTTTTCGGGATCAGCGAGCGGGCGAGCGCTTCCGGCAGCGGTACGGTCGTCACGACCTGAGTGCCGCACGGCATGCTGCGTTTTGCCAGTTCCGGCTCAAGCTTGTCGCCGAGATAGGCGTTACCGGCGACGATCACGTAGCGCGCGGTTACCTGGCCGCGCGCGGTACTGACCACCGCCGGGCTGGTGTGCTGAATTCGGGTCACCGGCGACTGCTCATACACCCGGCCGCCGTTAAGACGAATAGCGTCCGCTTCGCCGATGGCGAGGTTCAGGGGGTGAATATGGCCGCCGCTGTGGTCGAGCAGGGCGCCGACGTAGCGGTCGCTGTCTACTTCGCGACGAATGGCATGGCTGTCGAGCAGCTCCAGTTGGGTATTGCCGTAGCGCTCCCAGTTGGCTTTTTGCTCTTCCAGCGTTTCCATTTGCTTATGGTTCATGGCCACAAACAGGCCGCCTGGGCGGTAATCGCACTGGATCTGGTAGCGCTGAATGCGCTCGCGAATAATATCGCCGCCTTCGAACATCATGCTGCCGAGCATTTTGGCCGCATCCGGGCCGTAGTTCTTCTCAATAACGTCGATATCGCGGCTATAGGAGTTAACCAGCTGTCCGCCGTTACGGCCGCTGGCGCCGAAGCCGATACGCGCGCCTTCCAGCACCACCACGTCGTAACCCATTTCGGCCAGATGCAGGGCCGAGGAGAGGCCGGTGTAGCCGCCGCCGACGACGCAGACATCACAGGTGATTGATTCCTCCAGCGTCGGGAACGGTTCATATTTATTGGCGCTGGCGGCGTAGTAGCTAGTGGTATGTTCAGTCATGATCAAGACTCCAGAGCAATCCAGATGGTTTTCAGTTCGGTGAATTTTTCCAGCGCGTGCAGCGATTTATCGCGCCCGTTGCCGCTCTGCTTATAGCCGCCGAACGGGACGGTCATATCACCATCGTTGTAGTTGTTGACGAAGACCGAGCCGGCCTTCAGGCGGCGACTCATGCGGTGGGCGCGCGACAGATCGCGGGTCCACACCGCGGCGCCAAGACCGTAGTCGCTGTCGTTGGCCAGCTGCAGCGCCTGTTCTTCGCTTTTGAAGCGCGTGACGACCAGCACCGGGCCGAAGATCTCTTCGCGGCTGAGGGTTGAGGCCGGGTCGACATCAACGAAAATGGTCGGGCCGACGGCGGCAGGCCACGGATTTTTGCGCCCGTCGAGGAATAGCGTGCTTTTGGTTTCACCGCCGCGGATAAAGCTGTGCACGCTGTCGGCATGGGCGTTATCAATTAACATTCCCATGGTGGTATCGGGATCGAGCGGATTACCCGGCTGCCAGTTTTGCGCCTGTGCTTTCAGTAATGCCAGGAACTCGTCGGCGATGCTCTCTTCCAGCAGCAGGCGGGTGCCGGCGATGCAGACCTGCCCCTGGTTATAGAAGATACCGCCGGCGGTGGCGTTGACCGCTTTTTGCAGATCCGGACAGTCGGCGAAGACGATATTGGCGCTCTTACCGCCCGCTTCCAGCCACACGCGCTTCATATTGCTGTCGCCGGCATCTTTCAGCAGCTGTTTGCCGGTACGCGTGGATCCGGTGAAAGTGATGACTTCAACGTCAGGATGCAGCGCCAGCGCCTGTCCGGCCTCGTGGCCAAAGCCGCTGACCACGTTTAACACCCCGTCCGGAAGTCCGGCTTCTTTCGCAAGCCCAGCCAGACGCAGGGCGGTGAGCGGCGATTTTTCCGAGGGTTTGAGGATTACGCTATTACCTGCCGCCAGCGCCGGGCCGAGTTTCCAGCAGGCCAGCAGCAGCGGGAAGTTCCACGGCACTACCGCGGCAATCACGCCAATCGGTTCACGAACGATCATTGCCAGCTCGTTGCCGCCGGTGGGCGCCACTTCGCCATAAACTTTATCCAGCGCTTCGGCGTACCAGCGAATGGCGCGGGCGGCGCCGGGAATATCGTCGCGCAGGCTGTGGCGAATCGGTTTGCCGGTATCGAGCGTTTCCAGCAGTGCCAGCTCTTCACGATGGGTTTCCATCAGGTCAGCAAATTTCGTGAGAACCGCTTTACGCCGGGCCGGAGAGGCCTGCGACCAGTCGCCGTTATCAAAAGCCTGACGCGCGGCTTTCACTGCCCGTTCGACGTCGGCTGTTTTACCGCGGGCGACCTGCGCTAATGTCTGCTGTGCGGCAGGGTCGATAGTCTCAAAGGTGGTATTATCGGCCGCGGCGCAATATTCGCCGTTAATAAATAAGCGCGTTTCAATGGCCAGTTTTTTCGCTTTTTCCTGCCAGTAAGCCAGGTGCTGAAAATTCATCATGACTCCTTAAAAACATCATCGGCAAAATATAGGGTTCGGCGTTTTCAGGCTGCTCAGGGCGCAGGGCGTCCCCGGGGTAGAAAACCGTCTCTTCGCCATTCACTGGCGTTAATTATCTTTGGGCCAGCAGGAAATAAGATTTCCGCGCTGCGCAGGTATTAGTACTGCGAGTTCTTCGCCGCGGCGGAAATATTACATCCGCCGCGACAGGCCTGAAGAAAGCCTGAAACCTGCTCAGGCTAAGAAATCAGAATGTGGTGGGGGTATGGGCACTGATAATGCGGCAGATACCTGCCGAGGTGTTGCTGAAGCTATGAGGGATGCCGGTATTAATGGCATAGCTCTGTCCAGCCACCAGGTGGTACGACTGACCGTTAATCGTCAGCACGATCTCACCTTCCAGTATGGTGCCTATCTCCTCACCCTGATGCTTAATTCTCTCCCCGGTTGTGGTCCCAGGCTGGTAAGTTTCAAAAATCATCGCCAGCGTACGGTTCGGATTTCCGTTATGAACCAGTTTCATTGAAACGCCCTGACTCCCCATTTCGATAAGATCGTCCTGATTAATGACGACCTGCGGTTCATCCGGCTTTTCGGGTTCAGAAAAGAATTCCGAGAGCGACAGCCCATATACTTTCAGCAGCTTTTGCAGCGTACTGATGGCAGGACTGACTTTGTCCTGCTCTATGGTGCTGATGGCACTATGTGTTAACCCAGACAGTTCGGCGGCACGACGCTGTGAAAGACCCAGCTGTTGGCGGATCTCTGACAGACGTTTCCCTGGCGCCAGTCCGTCATCGCTCATATTTGCATTTCCTTAACTGTAGTGGTCAGAGCCGCCGCTTTTCGGCGACATGGCTCTGACAGGCGGTGATAAAACCATCAAACAACATACGCGACAGGGCGTATTCGCTACTGTTCCATTCAGGATGCCATTGCACGCCCAGCGCGAAAGGGTGGTCGTTGACGCTGACCGCCTCAACCAGCCCATCCGGTGAACGGGCCTCCACGCGCAGACGCGAACCCAGCGTTTTTGCGCCCTGGCCGTGTAGCGAGTTTACCCAAAACGTGTTGCAGCCCGGTATTAACTGAGAAAGTAAACCTCCTTCCTGCACCTCCACCTGGTGGGACGGCGCATACTGCTGCTCCACCGGTAGTTCAGGATCTTCGCGATGCTCCAGCAGTTCCGGCTGTTCAAACAGACGACGATACAGAGTCCCGCCGGTGGCGACAACCAGTTCCTGCAGCCCTCGGCAGATGGCGAAAATGGGGATGCGCCTTTCGAGCGCGGCGTTAATTAGCGCCATGCTCAGAAGATCACGCCCGGGGTCGGCGTCAGGCTCATCGCCGTTTTCACCATAAAGGTGCGGCTGCACGTTGCTGGGGCTGCCTGGCAGGTAGATCCCGTCCAGTTTATCGACTAACGCATCCAGCAGTTCCGGCTCGGCCAGCGCGTGCGGCAGGGCAATCGGCAGTCCGCCAGCGTTAACAATGGCATTCAGGTACTTTTCTTGCAGAGTCTGGGTCTGGTGACCCTTAAGCCTGTTTCTACACATCACGACGCCAATAACTGGCTTGTACATTATATTTTCCATGATCGCCCTCACAAAGTGGACTAAATTATGACCGCCCGTGGCTGATAAACGGCCATATCGTTCAATATTTTCTCAATCTAGCAGTGGAAATAGCCGTTTGCAAACTTAATTTAACATTTGACAAACATTTTGTTTGCATACACATTCGAAGGGTGGACATTATATTTGACGTTTTCAGTCAGGGTCCGAAAACTAAAACAACGGCGGTGAATCATGGATACCAATATCGTAGAAGTTGAGAATTTTGTTCAGCAGACGGAAGAGAGACGGGTAAGCGCGTTCGCTAAAGAAGTGAAGCGCTACCTCGAAACCTACCCCAACACTCAGTATGTCGATGTACTCCTCACAGACCTGAACGGCTGCTTCCGCGGCAAACGCATTCCGGTCGCCAGCCTCAGCAAGCTGGAGAAGGGCTGCTACTTCCCGGCGTCCGTTTTCGCGATGGATATTCTCGGCAACGTGGTGGAAGAGGCCGGGCTTGGCCAGGATATGGGCGAACCGGACCGCAGCTGCGTCCCGGTATTGGGCACGTTGACCCCTTCGGCAGCCGATCCGGAATACATCGGCCAGGTCCTGTTGACCATGGTTGATGAAGATGGCGCTCCCTTTGACGTTGAGCCGCGGAACGTACTCAACCGCCTCTGGCAGCAGCTCCGCCAGCGCGGATTGTTCCCCGTGGTAGCGGTAGAGCTGGAGTTCTATTTACTCGATCGCAAACGCGATGCCGAAGGCTACCTGCAGCCGCCGTGCGCGCCCGGCACCGACGACCGTAATACCCAAAGCCAGGTCTATTCCGTTGATAACCTCAACCATTTTGCCGATGTACTGAATGATATTGATGAACTGGCCCAGTTACAGCTGATCCCGGCGGATGGCGCGGTGGCTGAAGCCTCTCCGGGGCAGTTCGAAATCAACCTCCACCACACCGATAACGTGCTGGATGCGTGCGATGATGCGCTGGCATTAAAACGTCTCGTGCGTTTAATGGCGGAGAAGCATAAGATGCACGCCACTTTTATGGCGAAACCTTATGAAGAGCATGCGGGTAGCGGGATGCATATCCATATCAGCATGCAAAACAATAAAGGTGAAAACGTGCTGGCGGATGCGGACGGCGAGGATTCAGCCCTGCTGAAACGCGTGCTGGCCGGGATGATTGACCTGATGCCGGCGTCGATGGCGCTGCTGGCGCCGAACGTGAACTCGTATCGTCGCTTCCAGGCGGGCATGTATGTGCCGACGCAGGCGTCATGGGGGCATAACAACCGTACGGTAGCGCTGCGCATTCCGTGTGGCGATCGGCATAACCACCGCGTTGAATATCGCGTGGCCGGGGCGGACGCCAACCCGTATCTGGTGATGGCGGCGATTTTCGCCGGTATCCTGCACGGGCTGGATAATCCGCTGCCGCTGCAGGACGAGGTGGAAGGTAACGGTCTGGAACAAGAAGGCTTGCCGTTCCCAATCCGCCAGAGCGACGCCCTGTGGGAGTTTATGCAAAACGATCATCTGCGGGAGCGTCTTGGCGAGCGTTTCTGCCACGTTTACCACGCCTGTAAGAATGATGAGTTACTGCAGTTCGAGCGTCTTATCACAGAAACGGAAATTGAGTGGATGTTGAAAAACGCCTGATGGTCGCCCCGTAAGGGGCGCATTAGTTTAATCGGTAGCATCATACGGCCTGAGCGGAGCCTGGTCGTTCTTTTTTGCTGGGAGCCCAGCCATTTCCCGGATGTCGCGTTAAGGAGCGCAGGCGGCAACGGGGCTTCAGTTAACGACACAGTGTGTGACGAGGAAATGAGATGATGCAGATGTTCAAATATCCGCAGGGAGAAGGGGGCCTCTTTGGCCGCATTGGATGCCAACTTACCGCCGTTCATCGGTCCGTCTTACCCTTTTATTTACGCCTTACCCCCTTGCTAAGCAGGTTTGTTACCCGGTCTTTGTGCCCGCAAACTGTCGTCGGCATGGGGGGAATGCGTCATGGCTGCTAATCTTCCTGCAGAAAACGCCGCTCAGGCGGGAAAACCGCGTCTGCGTAAATCGCTCAAACTGTGGCAAGTGGTAATGATGGGGCTGGCTTATCTAACCCCCATGACGGTGTTTGATACCTTCGGCATCGTTTCCGGCATCAGCAATGGCCACGTTCCGGCCTCGTATTTGCTGGCGCTGGCTGGAGTGCTGTTCACCGCCATCAGCTACGGCAAGCTGGTGCGCCAGTTCCCGGAAGCGGGTTCGGCCTACACCTATGCGCAAAAATCGATTAACCCGCATATCGGTTTTATGGTCGGCTGGTCCTCGCTGCTCGACTATCTGTTCCTGCCGATGATTAACGTCCTGCTGGCGAAGATCTACCTCTCCGCGCTGTTTCCGGAAGTGCCGCCGTGGGTGTGGGTCGTAACTTTTGTCGCCATTCTGACCGCGGCGAATCTGAAAAGCGTTAACCTGGTGGCCAACTTCAATACCCTGTTCGTGCTGGTGCAGATCTCCATCATGGTGGTGTTTGTGATTCTGGTGGTACAAGGGCTGCATAAAGGCGAGGGCGTTGGCACCGTCTGGTCGCTGCAGCCGTTTATCAGCGAGAATGCGCATCTGATCCCGATTATTACCGGCGCGACGATTGTCTGCTTCTCGTTCCTCGGCTTTGACGCCGTTACCACGCTTTCTGAAGAAACCCCGAATGCCGCGCGGGTGATCCCGAAGGCCATCTTCCTTACCGCGATGTACGGCGGCATTATTTTTATCGTCGCCTCGTTCTTTATGCAGCTGTTTTTCCCGGATATCCATCGCTTTAAAGATCCGGACGCCGCGCTGCCGGAAATTGCGCTGTATGTCGGCGGCAAGCTGTTCCAGTCGATTTTCCTGTGCACCACTTTTGTTAATACCCTGGCATCGGGCCTGGCGTCACACGCCAGCGTGTCGCGCTTGCTGTACGTGATGGGCCGCGATAACGTCTTCCCGGAGCGCATTTTCGGCTATGTGCATCCGAAATGGCGTACCCCGGCGCTGAACGTGATTATGGTGGGCATCGTCGCGCTGTCGGCGCTGTTCTTCGACCTGGTGACCGCGACGGCGCTTATCAACTTCGGCGCGCTGGTGGCCTTTACCTTCGTTAATCTCTCGGTATACAACCACTTCTGGCGGCGCAAGGGGTATAACAAAACCTGGAAAGATCGCTTCCACTATCTGCTGTTGCCAATGGTCGGCGCCCTGACCGTGGGGGTGCTGTGGTTGAACCTCGAGGCGACCTCGCTGACGCTGGGGCTGGTGTGGGCCGCGCTGGGATTGCTTTATCTGACCTACCTGACCCGCCGTTTCCGTAAACCGCCGCCGCAGTTTGACGCGACGAAAGCGGAGCAGGCCTGGGAGTCGTAATTTGCTGTTACCACGACAACAAGGCAGCCAGGCCTGATGTCGAAAAAGGGCTCCATGTTTATCATGGAGCCCTTTTTAATGACTTGAATATCTGCTTTTACCCCATCTTTTGTTTTTTTGTCGACTTTAAATGAACGGTTTTTATTTCCGCTGTGAATATAATGGGCCGGTAATATTATATATTATGGGGTAATAAACTTATATTTTAATTTTGTGTTGCTGGGCGTATTATTTTTGGTCAGTGCTGTTTTATCAAAAGGATATTTGGTTATGACAGAACAAACTAAAATAATTCAATTACAGGATACATTAAACCGTTATTTGCTTTACTTTCCGCGAAGCAAAAGTACGGCTGTCGATGTGCATTCTTTTATAGGCGAAGAGACGCTCAGCAAACCGTATCGGTATACCATCCGTTTTTCCAGTGCCGATGACAATATCCCCGCCGGAGCTGTTCTCAATCAGATCGCGCAGTTTTATCTTCGGGCGCCTAATCCGAACGCGCGTTGGCAGAACGAGGCAGCCTGGGTGCCGGTACGTCAGATTAACGGCGTTATAACACAATTTACCCGCCTGAAGTCGTCCTCAGATGAGGCGCTATATGAGTGCGTGCTGGAGCATGAGCTTGCGCTGCTGGATAAAAATTATCGCTCAGCGGTGTATACGTATGTCACCGTGCCGGAAGTTGTTACGCAACTCATGAAAAATAGCGGCTACTTCAAAGGGTATAATATCGATTTCGACAGGCTGAGTTACACCTATCCTCGAAGGGAAATGATTATTCAGTGGAAAGAAACGGATCTGCAGTTTATTCGTCGGCTGTTGGCTGAAATTGGCATCTGGTTTCGTTTTGAGAATCACCATAAGGTTCAGACGGAAACCGTGGTGATTTTTGCTGACTCTGACAGTCGATACATTTACCGCGATAAAAAACTCCCCTACGTCCGCTATTCCGGGATGACCAGCTATGACGAGTATGTGACCGATCTGGAAGAGCAGCACTCGCTGATTCCTGAACAGGTATTAGTACGCACCTACAACTATCGCGATCCGTATTCTCCACAAGCTATTAAAACCATTATCAATAATGATATCCCGGAGGGGATTACGTCCGGGGGAGAGTATCACTACGCCGATCATTACCTCGCAGACGGCGATTTTCACGCAACAGAAGCTGAGACGGCCACGTTTTCCCATTATTGCAGGCGTTAGATGCAAAAAATCTGGCGTCAGAACGCCTGGATATGGAGGCCTCACTAGGGGAAAAGAGTGCCGGTTATCGATGGCTGGCTTTGGCGCTGGCTGCCGATGCCGTTAGATATGCGCAAGGCGAGCAGCTGGTGGCGACATCTGAAAATAACAAGTTTGCTATTACTTCCTTGTCTTCAAAGAAGACGAATTTACCCGAAAAAGCGAAGTGGGGCCATACGATACCGCCAGTTGTGCATAGCGTTATAGTATGGGGGGGCCTGATGATTTCGTGGCTGTTTTATAATGTGAGTTTTACGCCTAAACCTGAACATATCTCTACGCTGTGGATCGTGGCGAGTATAGCCATTCCTGCAATTATCGCTTTTGGCGCTGGTTTGTCATTGACTGTTTTAGCCGTCAATAAGGCATATCAACATATGGGGTATTGAGCTGAATCTTATTGTATAGACGGGAAGAAGCCGACCGTGAGATCGGCTTCTTCCCTGGTAATACGCAGCCCGGGTGTAAAGATTGGCAAAGTGAAGTTATTTCTTTTTTTTATCGGTTGGCAACTGACCGGCGCGACGTTCTTTGATGTAAGACACCAGGCTGTAAACGGCGACACCCAGTAGAGCGATCGCCACGATAAAGAGCAAGAAACCCGACATAAATTAACCTAATAATTTGTTTAAACAGAAGAAAAAATAACGCCTCACGAAGACGATAACATCGGGATGTTTCCGAAAGATGACCTAAAAGTGCCAAAGGCATCCAGCATGGCTCATTATGTTAAAATATTGATGGTGTTAATGTATTGTGACGCTATGTGCGCGCCTTAGCGTCTGATGTAACACTCCGTTAAGTCATTTTACAGACGGATGGGATTGCGGCTGTTACGCTAACCGTTGAATGAGAATTTTCTGAGAGTAATGCATGTTTAAAACAAGTCTCGCCGGCCTGCTTGCTTCGGCGCTTATGCTGACGGCTTTTGCCAGTTGGGCGCAGTCGGAAAGCCAACAGGTTCGCGAACGAATTGTCGAGCAGGTGTTAAAACCCTGCGAAGGTAAAAAGGCCGGGGATAAAGTGGTGATGGTCGACCGCCGGGGCGGTGAACATGAAGCGATTTGTACGCTGGCGGCGGTGCCATTACCGGAATAGGTAGCCGCTTTCGCCACTCCCTCTGCGACACTCATCCTGACTCTGTTTTATGCCTTCGGTAGCGGTTAAGATCATACCAACTGAGGTACTCGCGGGTTATGGCTTGCGCTTTATCCGGGCGATCTGCCGTTAATTTATTCACCATGCAGGCTGAAACTGCCGGTGTTGCGGCCTCAAATCCCCGGTGGCGCTGCCGCTTACCGGGGCTACAGCGCTGTGCGATTTGGTAGCCCGGAGAAGGCGCAACGCGCCGCGTCCGGGAAAACTCCTTAAGAAAGTTGCCAACCGATAACCGTATCTACGGTCCTGAATCTGCCGCTCCCGGCCATCTCTGAAGTGTTAAAAAAGCGACCGGCGCCTCAGTTTGTGAGCCATTGCCCGCAAAAATGTCATAAATCCGTCACAATGATGGCGATGATAATAAATGACTGAGGATGAAGGGATGAAAAAAAGTCTACTCGCCGCCGCGGTGGCCGGGGCCGTATTGTTATCCGCTGGCGCCCAGGCGCAGGACGCCGTTGCGCCGGAAGGGTATCAACTGCAACAGGTGCTGATCATGAGCCGCCACAACCTGCGCGCGCCGCTGGCCAATAACGGCAGCGTACTTGAGCAGTCGACGCCGAAATCCTGGCCGCAGTGGGATGTGCCAGGCGGCCAGTTAACCACCAAAGGCGGCGTGCTGGAGGTCTATATGGGCCACTATATGCGTGAGTGGCTGGCGCAGCAGAAGCTGGTGACCAGCGGCGAATGCCCGCCGGAAAATGCCGTCTACGCCTACGCTAATAGCCTGCAGCGCACCGTCGCCACCGCGCAGTTCTTTATTACCGGCGCTTTCCCTGGCTGCGGGGTGCCTGTGCATCATCAGCCGCAGATGGGAACGATGGATCCCACGTTCAACCCGGTCATTACTGACGATTCAGCCGAATTCGCGCAAAAAGCGGTGCAGGCAATGGAAAAAGAGCGTCAGGGGATGCAGCTCGCTGAGAGCTACAAGCTGCTGGAAGAGATGACCGACTATCGTAATTCGCCATCCTGTAAAGAAAAGCATGTCTGCTCGCTTAGCGACGGTAAAGATACCTTTAGCGCCAAATATCAGCAGGAGCCAGGTGTTTCCGGGCCGCTGAAGGTCGGTAACTCGCTGGTGGATGCCTTCACCCTGCAGTACTACGAAGGTTTTCCGAAGGATCAGGTGGCGTGGGGCGAAATTGCCAGCGATAAGCAGTGGCAGGTGCTGTCAAAGCTTAAAAATGGCTATCAGGACAGCCTGTTTACTTCCGCGGAAGTGGCGCGCAACGTCGCTAAGCCGCTGGTTAAATATATCGATAATGCGCTGGTGGGCGATGGCGCCGCTAAGGCGAAAGTGACGCTGCTGGTCGGGCATGATTCCAACATCGCTTCGCTGCTGACGGCGCTGGACTTTAAACCCTACCAGTTACCCGGCCAGTATGAGCGCACCCCCATCGGCGGCAAGCTGCTGTTCCAGCGCTGGCACGATAGCGGCAGCAATCGCGATTTAATGAAGATTGAGTATGTCTATCAAAGCACTGAACAGCTGCGCAACGCGGATGCTTTGAGCCTGCAATCTCCACCGCAGCGGGTCACGCTGGCGCTTAACGGTTGTCCGGTTGATGACCAGGGATTCTGCCCGTTGGAGACGTTCAAAAAGGTCATGAACGAGGCGGCAAAATAAAACAAAAAACCCGGAGCAGTCCGGGTGATGAATGAGCGCGGGCGCAATGCCCGCGCAATTGCGCTATCAGACGTTTTTACGTTCGATGGTCTGTTCGCCCCAGAAGAGGCTGTCTTTATCGGTTTTGGCGAAAGCTCGCGACAACACCTCATCGCTGCCTTCTTCCCAAATTTTCTCCGCCAGCTTTTCATCGTAATTCGCGAGTTCGAAAATGGCTTCGGCGATTTCCAAAGAGGTATTACGTAAGCTTGCCCATTCGCCCACGTGGTGGGCCTTCGCTTCTTGATTCGGCATGCAACTCCTCCTGTTGAAGGTTAGCCGTGTAATTTCACAGCTACATTGGCGACGTGCTCACCCTGGTAGCGAGCGATAGCCAGCTCTTCCTGGCTTGGCTGACGGGAGCCGTCGCCGCCTGCGATGGTGGTTGCGCCATATGGCGTGCCGCCGCGCACCTGGGAGACATCAAACAGCTCCTGCGCGCCGTAGCCAATCGGCACAATGATCATCCCATGATGGGCAAGGGTAGTCCAGGTTGAGGTAATTGTCTGCTCCTGGCCGCCGCCGGTACCGGTTGAACTAAAGACGCTGGCGACTTTGCCATACAGCGCGCCGGAAGCCCACAGGCCGCCGGTCTGATCCAGGAAGGTGCGCATCTGTCCCGACATATTGCCGAAACGGGTAGGGGTACCAAAGATGATGGCATCATACTCCGCCAGTTCCTGCGGTGTGGCGACGGGCGCATTTTGTGTTTTCCCGCCTGCTTTGGCAAACGCTTCAGCCTGCATAGTTTCCGGCACGCGCTTCACAACCACCTCAACGCCGTCAACTTTATTTGCCCCTTCGGCAACGGCATGAGCCATGGTTTCGATGTGTCCATACATGGAATAATAAAGCACCAGAATTTTAGCCATTTGCATCACTCCTCGGTTGCGTAATTGTCCAGCCAAACGACTGGCTACCTATAAAGATAAGACCTGTGGCGCAGAGTGCAAATCCAACAAACATTTGTTTGATTTATAACAAAATGGCAAAGATTAATTTGCAACATGCCTCGTAGCAAATAGATACATTTTGCGCAGGGCTGATTTCAGCTGTAAGAAGAAATGCTTAGCGGTTGCGATCGCGGCTGGCGTCTGGTTTTGACGATTAAATGTTGCGGAATGTGACTATTTGCTTGGGGAATGAGTTTCATTTACTACGCTTATAAGCACGCGATGCATAATGGCCATGCCATATGCCGCGGGGGCTTAGGCCCAGAACTCACCTAATGCAATATGATGTCAAACCCAATGGAGGTCAGTAATGGCAAACCATCGTGGCGGTTCCGGCAATTTTGCCGAAGATCGTGCCAGAGCATCAGAAGCAGGTCGTAAAGGTGGCCAGCACAGCGGGGGGAACTTTAAAAACGATCCTCAACGCGCCTCGGAAGCTGGCAAAAAAGGGGGTAAAAATAGTCACGGCAATCGCAATAGCTAGCCGGGACTGTCTTTTATGATGCGGTGTTAATCTCCCCCGACCCTGCCGCATCACCCTCGCCGCCGACGTATGTCGGCGGTTTTTTTGTCTATGGGTGTTGCTTTCGGCCTGAAGCGCCTGCGAAACTGGTTAGCTATTTATTGCTATTGGTCGCCTCATGTCTTCGCTCAAACTCTCGATAACGCCGCAGGAACTGATCCTGATTGTGATCACCATGTTCTGGGGCGGTACCTTTCTTGCCGTACAGTACGCCGTGAACTTTAGCGGGCCGTTTTTCTTCGTCGGCCTGCGCTTTGCCACCGCCGCGCTGGCGGTGGCGCTACTGTCGCTGCGTACGTTACGCGGCCTGACCTGGCTTGAGGTTAAGGCCGGTGTGGCAATCGGCGTGGCGATTGCGCTCGGCTACAGCCTGCAAACCTGGGGCTTACAGTCCATCTCCAGCAGTAAATCGGCGTTTATTACCGCCATGTATGTACCGCTGGTGCCGCTGTTGCAGTGGCTGTGTCTTGGGCGCATGCCTGGCGTCATGTCCTGCGTGGGCATCGTGTTGGCGTTTATCGGGCTGATCCTGCTGGCGGGGCCGGAAAACAATCTGCTGGCTTTGGGGATTGGCGAAATGATTACCCTGGCAAGCGCGGTGGCTATCGCTGCCGAAATCATTTTAATCAGCGCGTGGGCGCGTCAGGTCGATGTGCGCCGGGTGACGGTGGTACAGCTGGCGACTGCCTCGCTGGTGGCTTTTGCCGCGATGGGGCCGGCTGGGGAGTCTATCCCGCCGATGCGCCCGGAACTGCTGGCCGTCGCGCTGGGACTCGGAATTTTCAGCGCCATTATTCAGGTCACCATGAACTGGGCGCAGCGTAGCGTATCGCCGACGCGGGCGACGCTGATTTACACCGGCGAGCCGGTTTGGGCTGGCGTGTTTGGTCGTATCGCCGGCGAGCGTCTGCCGCTGCTGGCGCTGGTGGGCTGTCTGTTTATTCTCGCCGGAGTGCTGGTCAGCGAGCTGAAGTGGAAGAAAAAATCGCGGCCGCAGATTGCGGCAGAGGAAGCGCCAGAGCTTGCGGATCGGCGCGAGCCCTAATTATGGCCCCGGCGCGCGTCGCCGGGGCGAACCCTGATTATACCGTAGTGGCTTTTGCCACCTTTTCCTGATGCTGACGGCGGTTAAGCAACGCATGCAGTAAAATAGCGCCGAAAGTCGCCGTCCCAATCCCTCCAAGGCGAAAGCCCCCCAGCGATAAAGTAAAATCGCCTGCGCCCAGAACCAGCGTCACCGCTACCATGATTAAATTCGCATTCAGGCTGAGATCGACCCGATTCTGCACCCATATCCGCGCCCCGGTGACCGCAATCAAACCAAAGACCACGATTGATGCGCCGCCAATGACCGGGCCTGGGATCGTATGAATCAGGGCGCCGAACTTGGGCGAAAAGCCGAGCAGGATGGCGATCAGCGCCGCGGCGACAAACACCAGCGTTGAATAGACTTTGGTCACCGCCATAACGCCGATGTTCTCCGCATAGGTGGTGACGCCGCTACCGCCGCAGGCGCCGGAAAGCAGGGTCGCCAGCCCGTCGCCGACAAACGCGCGCCCCATCCAGGGATCCAGATTGCGCCCCGTCATTCCCGATACGGCCTTTAAATGCCCCAGGTTTTCCGCCACCAGAATGATGGCCACCGGTGCAATCAGCAGCATCGCCTGGCTGTCAAAGGTGGGGGAAGTCAAGTGCGGGACACCAAACCACGCCGCCTGGGTGACAGGGGCAAAATCCAGCGGTTTACCAAGAGCGAATCCGTTGGCCAGCAGCGCATAGAGCGCACAGGCGATAATAAGCCCCATCAGGATCAGTAGACGCTGCAGCAGTCCTCGGGTAAAGACCGCGACGGCGCCGATACAAAGCACCGTCAGCATCGCCATCCAGCTGTCGAAGGCGTTGGCGGAAACGCTGTGCACGGCAATCGGCGCCAGGTTTAGACCGATCGCCATCACCACCGCGCCGGTTACTGCGGGCGGCATCAGTCGCTCTATCCAGCCGGTGCCGATTTTCATCACCACCAGACCGATCAGGGTATAGAGCAGCCCGCAGGCGATAATGCCGCCGAGGGCGATGCTGAGATGAGGATTCAACCCCTGGCCCGTGAAGCCGGTCACGGTGATGACCACGCCGACGAAGGCGGCGCTGGAGCCAAGATAGCTCGGTACCCGGCCGCCGGTGACGACAAAGAACAGCAGAGTGCCCACCCCCGACAGCAGGATAGCCAGGTTGGGGTCAATCCCCATCAATAAAGGCATCAATACGGTCGCGCCAAACATCGCCACGGCGTGCTGCACGCCCATGATCAGCGTTTGCCCGGCGGATAAACGTTCATCCGGGGCGACAACGCCGGCATCCGCGGCGGGGGTGGTTAACTGCCAGCGAGGAAAATCGAAGAGTGCCATGATGATATCCCGGGTGAGAGGTTAACAAACGGGCCGCATAAGCGTGTGATAGCCGCGGTCAAACCACATCAGGCCGCGCGGTTCCGGCTGGCGGGCGATAGCCACGACCTGGCAAAACAGAATGTCATGGGTGCCGACCTGTAGCCGCTGGTCGATGCGGCAGTCGAAACTGACCAGCGCCTCTTTCAGCCGCGGGCAGCCGGTCGCGCCGGTTTGCCAGTCGGCGGCGGCAAAGCGCTCATCCATTGCTGTTTTACCGCCAAAGAGCGTCGACAGGGCCTCCTGTCCGGCCGCGAGGGTATTGACGCAAAGGGCCTGATGTTCGCTGAATACCGGCCAGACCGAAGCCGAACGGTTGAGGCACACCAGCAGCGTCGGCGGGGTATCGGTTACGCTGCATACCGCGCTGGCGGTAAAACCGGCGCGCCCGGCAGGCCCTTCGGTGGTGATAATGTTGACCGCCGCGCCGACATGGGCCATGGCGTCACGAAAACTGTGTTGATCCGCTACGTTCATTACCGTCTCCTTATGCCAGCAGGCAGGCTTCATCAAAACTCAGGCGCGGCAGCCGGTCGTACAATTTGCCGGGGTCGCCATAGCCGATATTCACCAGTAGATTGCTTTTCCAGCCGCTGTTGGCGAAAAACGCCGCATCGACTTTCTCGCGGTCGAACCCCGACATCGGGCCGGTGTCGAGGCCCAGCGAGCGGCAGGCGAAAATCAGATACGCCGCCTGCAGCGAGCTGTTGCGAAAGGCGGTTTCCTCGGCCAACTGCGGACTGGAAGTAAACCAGCTCCGGGCGTCGCCGTGCGGAAACAGCGCCGGCAGGCGCTCGTAAAACGCGTTATCCCAGGCCACGATGGCGGTGACCGGCGCCTGCATGGTTTTTTCCACATTGCCGCTGGAGAGCGTTGGGCGGAGTTTCGCTTTGCCCTCGGCGCTGCGCACAAAAACGATTCGCGCCGGTGAACAGTTGGCCGAGGTCGGCCCCATTTTCATCAAGTCGTAAATCTCCTGCAGCTGCCGATCGTTAACCGCCTGCTCCCGCCAGCCATTGTAGGTCCGGGCATGGGTGAATAGGGTCTCGCAAGCCTTTTGGTTGATTGCTTCGCTCATATATTCTCCTCGGCGACCGGCAGCAGGGTCGTCAGGCCGTCGCGTAAAATAGGGTTAAAAGTGTCGCTGTCGGTAACGTTACAGGCATGGCCGCCCCAGGCCATTTCCACGAGTCGGCTACCTGGAATCCCCGCCTGCAGCATTCGCGAGCAGGAGGCGGGGACCAGCAGGTCGTCGGTGGCGCTGATGATCAGTGTCGGGCAGGCGATAGCCGCCGCGCGGCGCGAAAAATCCGCCTGTTTCAGGGCCTGCAGCCTTTTCAGTAGATTCTCCTTGCCCTGGAAATGGCTAATAGCCAACGCGTCTTCCGCTTCGAGACGCGGCAGGCGGGCCGCCATCCACTCCGCCGGATAGAGAAACAGCGGCTGAGCCTCGACCCACGCCTGGGCGCCGCCGGCATGCAACAGGCGTTCGCGGACCTGAAAGCAGCGGCGGGTATGCGGGGAAAGCGTTAGCCAACCGTTTACCAGCACCAGCGCGCTGACCGCGCGCGGATAGTCGAGCGCCAATTGCATCCCAATCAGCGCTCCCAGGGCGTGGCCAACCAGCGCGAAGCGCATGATGCCCGCCGCCTGCAGGGCGCTGAACAGCTCCTGCGCCATCGTCGCCATGCTGTAATTTTCCGGCAATGGGCCGCGGTTCTCCCCGGTACCGTTATGGTCATAGCACACCAGTTGATAATGCTGTTCCAGCGCCGCCCGCTGCGTCAGCCAGTACGCGCTACCCCCGCCAAGCCCGGCGCTCAGCACCACCACCGGGGAGCCGGGCCACGGCGGCGGGGCAATATTGAGCCTCATCATGTTGGAGTCCCGATATGGGCGACGCTGGCAATTTCCACCAGCGCATCGGGTTTCACCAGCCCGCACTGAATACAGAAACGCGCCGGTTTATCACCGGGGAAAAACTCGGCGTAAACCTCGTTAATCGCGGCGTAATTTTGCCAGTCGGTGATAAAGATACTGTTGAAGGTCACATCCGCCATACTGCCCCCCGCCGTTTCGATAACGCTTTTGATAATCTCCAGCACGTGACGGGTTTGCGCCTTTGGGTCGCCGGGGTAGAGCACATTGTTTTGCTTATCGAACGGCAGAGTGCCGGAGACATATACCACTCCGTCGGCGAGCGTCCCTGGAACAAAGGGGGCAATCGGCGTAGCGGTGCCGGGGGGAATAATCACCTGTTTAGGCATAGCGTTTCTCCTCGGTAAAAGCGAGCGGGGCGTCGGGTTCTATGGCGCGACAGAAGCTGCCGACGTCGCTGACCCAGCCGAAAAAGGTTTCAATGTTGAATAACGCCGCCTGTTGCGCGAAGACGGGACCTGCCTGATGGGTGGCATCCTCCAGCACCACGCCAAAGTATTCGAGGAAGAAACCATCGCGCAGCGTCGATTCGACGCAGACGTTGGTGGCGATGCCGGTGAATACCAGGTGGCGAATACCGCGGCTGCGTAGAATGCTGTCGAGCGGGGTATTGAAAAAGCCGCTGTAGCGGGGTTTCGGCAGGACGATATCGCCCTCCCAGGGCCGTAATTCGTCAACCAGTTGATAATCCCAACCGCCTTTTGCCAGCAGCTTGCCCTGTAGTTCCGGGCGTTGGCGCATGGTCTTCAGCGCGTTTGATTTATGGTAATTCGGCGAGCCGGGGCCGCCGGCTTCCACATACTGTTCGTCCCAGCCATTCTGGAACCAGATAATTAACATGCCGGCGGCGCGGGCGGCGGCCACCGCGAGATTAATATTATCGATAACCGGCCGGGTGGCGGAGACGTCAAAACCGGCGAGATCCAGGTATCCGCCCTGGCTTGCATAGGCGTTTTGCATATCGACTACGATTAGCGCGCTGTGCTGCGGCGACAAGGTCAGCGATTCCGGGCGAGCGGGAAGGGTAATCATCAGGCCACCTCGCGGGTAATGGGAGCAATATGGTCACGGCAGCGCATCAGCGGCTGAATACGTTCGCCGAAGGCGTCAATGCCCTGCAGGAAATCATCGAAGGTCAGCAGTACGCCGTCGGTACCGGGGACCGCCGCCACCTCATCGAGCATACGGGCGACGTTGGCATAGGAGCCGACGAGGGTGCCCATATTGATGTTGACCGCGGAGGTGGGGTCGGCCATCTGGCGGACGTTGGTATCGCTGCCGGAGCGGGTATCTTTCTGGCTCTGTTCGGTCAGCCATGCCAGCGCCTCTTCATCCGCGCCGGCTTTGTAGTGTTCCCATTTAGCGCGGGCCGCTTCGTCAGTTTCGTCGGCGATCACCATAAACAGCACGTAGGAGCCGACCTCGCGGCCGGTTTTTTCCGCCGCCTGCATCATCCGTGCGGCGGTGGGCGCGAAGGCGGCGGGGGTATTAACCCCTTTGCCAAAGCAAAAGTTGTAGTCGGCGTGTTGGGCGGAGAACGCCATGCCGGCGTCGCTTTGCCCGGCGCAGATAACCTTCATCGGTTGCGATGGACGTGGGCTGACCCGGCAGTCGTTCATGGTGAAGTAATCACCTTTAAAATCGCTGCGCCCGGTGCCCCAAAGATCGCGCAGAACCGTAACGTATTCAGTCAGGTAGTCATAGCGACTGGCGAAGTATTCATCGCCGGGCCAGATCCCCATCTGGTCATATTCCGGTTTTTGCCAGCCGGTCACCAGATTCACGCCAAAACGTCCGCCGGAGATAGAGTCGATTGTCGAGGCCATGCGGGCGACGATGGCCGGAGGGAGCGTCAACGTCGCGGCGGTGGCATAAATCTCGATCTTCGACGTCACCGCCGCCAGACCGGCCATCAGGGTGAACGATTCCAGGTTATGATCCCAGAACTCAGTCTTCCCTCCGAAGCCGCGTAGTTTGATCATGGAGAGCGCGAAGTCGAAATGGTAGTGCTCGGCCTTCTGAACAATTGCCTTATTCAGTTCGAAGGAGGGCATATACTGCGGTGCATGGGTGGAAATTAACCAGCCGTTATTACCAATGGGAACGAAAACACCGATTTTCATAACTACCTCTCTGTCGTCATGGAAGATGAAATTGCGCGGTGCGGCATCCTGCCTCTTCCCGAACCACCTCGCAGTGGAAATAAAGCAAAGGTAATGCCAGTTTTAAAAAAGTTTTTGTTATTAATGTGTTGTGAAATGGTTACTGGATTTAAGGATAAAAATGTGGACCGAATGGTCAAAATCAGTGCACGAAAAAACGGCAGTCATGCGCGATCGGAGTGCGCAGGGTCGTGTCGGCGAGGGGCTTTTGCTATGCTGAAGACGACTACTGAAGGAGAAGACGTATGGCACAGGGCGCCGTGAAAAAAACCGGCAAGCGTTCACAGGCGGTGAGCGCCAAAAAAGAGGCCATTCTGGCCGCTGCGCTGGAGACCTTCTCGCAGTTCGGCATTCACGGTACGCGGCTGGAGCAGGTCGCTGAACTGGCCGGCGTATCGAAAACCAATTTACTCTATTACTACCCATCAAAAGAGGCGCTGTACGTTGCCGTACTGCAGCGGATCCTCGCCATCTGGCTGGCGCCGCTGCGGGCATTTCGCGAAGATATCAGCCCGCTGGTGGCGATCCGCGAATATATTCGCCTCAAGCTTGAGGTATCGCGCGATCATCCTCAGGCTTCCAGGCTGTTCTGTCTGGAGATGCTGCAGGGGGCGCCGTTGCTGATGGGCGAACTGACCGGCGATCTGAAGGCGTTGATAGATGAAAAGTCGGCGATAATCTCGTCATGGATTGATAGCGGCAAGCTGGCGGCGGTCGATCCGCAGCACCTTATCTTTATGATCTGGGCGACAACACAGCATTACGCCGATTTCGCCACTCAGGTGGAGGCGGTAACCGGCGCAACGCTGCAGGATGAGTTGTTTTTCCAGCAAACCGTGGATAACGTGCAGCGGATGATTATCGAAGGGATCCGCGTACGTTAATTAGCTGGCGGCAGCGGGCAGTTTTGGTCGCCGTCTTCGCACTGAAGCAGCGAGGCGAGGAAGGCTTCGCGCTCGACGCTCTTATCGGTCATGCACTGGCTTATCAGCATCGGTTGCATACTGCCGCCTTCCGCGCCGGAAGCGAGAAACGCGCAGTCTGCGTCACGCAGGGAAATCCACGCCTGCTGGGCTTTCTTCAGCAATTCCAGTTGTTGGCCGGAGGCGCGTTTCAGCGCCTGTTGCCAGGTCTCATTCAGCTTTTTATCGGCCGCCTGATATTGTGCGGCGGCGCACTGATTCATTTCGGTTTGCGTGTTGGCGTTGCTGCAGTCATCCGCCCACGCCGCGCCGCTGGCCAATAGGGCAGCGGCGGCAATTAAAGTGCGTTTCATCGTTCTACTCCCATAAAAAAAGCTCCCGTCCGGGAGCCTTAATTAAGCACAGCTGTGGTCGGCTGTCATTAGTTGAACGCGCCGTAGATTTCCCGGATGGCGGCCGGGCTACCTTTTGGCGGGGTTATGTAGCCCCGGTAAGCGTAGCGCCACCGGGGAGCCCGTTTTAGCCGATGGTCATCAGGCTGGCGTTACCGCCTGCCGCGGCGGTGTTGACGCTCAGCGAACGCTCGATATACAGGCGCTCCAGCAGCAGATTGGTTTCGCCGCGGGCAAAGCCCTGCACCGATACAATCGCCCCGTCGCGCGCCGCCACCTGCTCACACAGCTCGCGCAACTGATCGGAATCACCGTGATAAATGACCGCGTCGAAAGCCTGGCTGGTCAACTGATCCGCTTTAGCAAAATGAATGCGCTCGCTGACCTCACGCGGCAGTTTCTTCGCCAGTTCGCGCTGCAGGGCGCTATCCGGCCACAGCACTTCACAGCCAACCGCCATTGCCGCAGCCAGTTGAATCAGCGCGTCCTGCTCGTTATCCGCCACGCACAATACGCGCTCGCGCGGCATCAGCGTCAGGGTATTGCGCTCGCCGGTTGGCCCTGGCAGCAGACGTTGGGTGCCGCTTTGCGCCAGATCGCTGTATTGCTGACACAGCGCCTGCAGTTCAGGACGGCCAGCCGCCCACTGCTGCAGCGCCTGCAGCGGTTTTTCCAGCAGCGTTTTCAACTGGGCGTCCAGCGGACGCTCCGCATCCTGGCGGGCGAAAGTGACGCCGACCGCGTCCTGTGGGCGACTGGAGAGCAGACGATACAGGTACAGCGGGCCGCCGGCTTTCGGACCGGTACCCGATAACCCTTCGCCGCCGAACGGCTGTACGCCGACCACCGCGCCAACCATATTGCGGTTGACGTACAGGTTGCCGACTTTCGCGCTGCCGGTGACCTGAGCGATGGTTTCGTCGATACGGGTATGCACGCCGAGGGTCAGACCGTAGCCGGAGGCGTTAATTTGCTCGACCAGCTTATCCAGTTCGTTACGGTTATAGCGCACCACGTGCAGAACCGGGCCAAAGACCTCTTTTTTCAGTTCGTCGAAGCTCTCGAGTTCGATAAGCGTTGGCGCCACGAACGTACCGTGATTCCATTCGCGGGCATCTTCGCTATTTTCACGTACCGCCTGGAAGACATTACGGCCTTTCGCGCGCAGCGCCTGAATATGGCGCTCGATATTCTCTTTGGCTTCCGCGTCGATTACCGGGCCGATATCGGTGGTCAGACGACCCGGATTCCCCATCCGGCATTCGCTCATCGCGCCGCGCAGCATGGTTAACGTATGGTCGGCGACTTCTTCCTGCAGGCAAAGCACGCGCAAGGCGGAACAGCGCTGGCCGGCGCTGTCGAAAGCCGAGGCCAGTACGTCGATCACCACCTGCTCGGTGAGCGCCGACGAGTCGACGATCATCGCGTTCATGCCGCCGGTTTCCGCGATAAGCGGCGTCGGACGGCCCTGCGCATCAAGGCGGTTAGCGATGTTGCGCTGCAGCAGCGTCGCTACTTCGGTCGAACCGGTAAACATTACGCCGCGAACGCGTTCATCTGAGGTTAGCGCGGCGCCGACGGTTTCCCCGCGGCCCGGCAGCAGTTGAATCACCCCCGGCGGTACGCCGGCTTCCAGCAGAATCGCTACGCCTTGCGCGGCGATAAGCGGCGTCTGCTCGGCCGGTTTGGCCAGCACGCTGTTGCCTGCCGCCAGCGCCGCGGCAATCTGGCCGGTGAAGATCGCCAGCGGGAAGTTCCACGGGCTGATACAGACGACCGGGCCCAATGGACGGTGGGTTTCATTATCGAAATCGTCGCGCACCTGACCGGCATAATAGTGCAGGAAGTCGACCGCTTCGCGCACTTCAGCAATGGCGTTGCTGAAGGTTTTGCCAGCTTCGCGCACCAGGATCCCCATCAGGGTCGGCATCTGGCTTTCCATCAACACGGCGGCGCGCTCAAGAATGGCGGCGCGTTCCTGCGGCGGGGTGGCGAACCAAATTGGCGCGTTATTGATAGCGCTGGTCAGCGCCAGCTGCACTTCGGCATCGCTGGCTTCGCGGACGTAGCCGACGATATCTTTCGGTTCCGCCGGGTTGATGACCGGCTGCATTTCGCCTTCGGCCACCGGCTGCTCCAGCATCGGTAGCGCCTGCCACTTGTGCAGCGCGCTGTTAAGCAGCGAAGAGGAGAGGGAGGCCAGACGATGTTCGTTAGCCAGATCCAGACCGGCGGAGTTGCTGCGGCCGAGACCGTACAGATCGCGCGGTAGTGGAATTTTCGGATGCGGCAAGCCGGCCTGGCCTTCCTGCTGCGCCAGTTTTTCGACCGCGCTGACCGGATCGGCCACCAGTTCATCCAGCGGCAGGGTATTATCCGCGATACGGTTAACGAAGGAGGTATTGGCGCCGTTTTCCAACAGACGACGCACCAGATACGCCAGCAGCGTTTCATGGGTACCGACCGGCGCGTAGATACGGCACGGACGGTTGAGTTTGCCGTCGGCGACTTTGCCCACGACCTGCTCATACAGCGGTTCGCCCATGCCGTGCAGGCACTGGAACTCATACTGGCCAGGATAGTAGTTTTGCCCCGCCAACTGGTAGATAGCCGCCAGCGTATGGGCGTTATGGGTGGCAAACTGCGGATAAATCAGGTTCGGTACCGCCAGCAGCTTTTTGGCGCAGGCGAGATAAGAAACGTCGGTGTAGACCTTACGGGTATAAACCGGATAGCCTTCGAGGCCTTCCATCTGCGCGCGTTTGATTTCGCTATCCCAATAGGCGCCTTTCACCAGGCGGATCATCAGGCGACGACGGCTGCGGGTCGCCATGTCGATCAGCGAATCAATCACAAACGGGCAGCGTTTCTGGTAGGCCTGGATAACAAAGCCGATTCCGTTCCAGCCGGCCAGCTCCGGTTCGAAGCACAGTTTTTCCAGCAGATCGAGGGAGATCTCCAGACGATCGGCCTCTTCGGCGTCGATGTTAATACCGATGTCGTACTGGCGCGCCAGCAGCGTCAGCGATTTCAGCCGCGGATAGAGCTCTTCCATGACCCGATCATACTGCGCGCGGCTGTAGCGCGGGTGCAGCGCGGAAAGTTTAATCGAGATCCCCGGCCCTTCATAAATGCCGCGGCCGTTAGAGGCTTTGCCGATGGCGTGGATCGCCTGCTGATAAGAGACCATATAGGCCTGCGCATCGGCGGCGGTCAGCGCGGCTTCGCCAAGCATATCGTAGGAGTAACGGAACCCTTTCTCTTCCAGCTTGCGGGCGTTAGCCAGCGCTTCGGCGATGGTTTCCCCGGTGACGAACTGCTCGCCCATCAGGCGCATCGCCATATCGACGCCTTTGCGGATCAGCGGTTCGCCGCTCTTGCCAATAATGCGGTTCAGCGAGCGGGAGAGGCTGGTCTCGTTATGCGTCGACACCAGTTTCCCGGTAAACAACAGTCCCCAGGTGGCGGCATTGACGAACAGCGATGGGCTGCGGCCGATATGCGATTGCCAGTTGCCGTTGCTGATTTTGTCGCGGATTAGCGCGTCGCGGGTGGCTTTATCCGGAATACGCAGCAGCGCTTCGGCCAGGCACATCAGCGCCACACCTTCCTGCGAGGAAAGCGAGAACTCCTGCAGCAGGCTTTGCACCATGCCGGCGCGGCCGCTGGCGGTTTTCTGGTTGCGCAGTTTTTCCGCCAGCTGGTAGGCCAGCTTGTGCGCCTGTTCGCCTAACGGCTGCGGCAGACGGGCCTGCTCCAGCAACATCGGTACCGCATCGGTTTCCGGGCGACGCCAGGCCGCGGTGATCGCCGCGCGGCTGACCGACTGCGGCAGAATTTGTTCGGCGAATTCGAGGAACGGCTGATATGGCTCATCCGCCGGAGCGCCGGCTTCATCACTTTCATTGGCGGCGCCGGAAAGGAGCGCCGGCAGTTCCGGCAGCGTCTCGTCGTTTTCCAGCTTTTCCAGATAGTTGAAAATGGCTTGTTTAATCAGCCAGTGCGGCGTGCGGTCAATACGGCTCGCGGCGGACTTAATGCGTTCGCGCGTGGCGTCGTCAAGTTTTACACCCATGGTAGTGGTGCCCATTGCGGGAACTCCTGTTAGCTATGTAATGCCCTTTTATTGGTTGCGTAGAAATATCACCTATGTTGCAACTTTGTGCAACCTTGTTAATTGTGACCTGGCTAGCAAGCTGAGAAATGAATGAATTGTTAATAGTCTTGATAAGAATTTCCAATAAATAGCCTCATTCAAATAACGTATTTATCTGCGTTGCTTAACAGTTTTTTCAGGTGCAACCCGTAAAAACGTGAGGGAGTGCAACCTATAGAAAATTGCTATTTTTCCTGAGACAACTTTCGTGTAAATGCTGTGTTAAATCGTTTGTGAAATACCGACGCATCCGTCAGGATACGCTCGCCCAATACAACCAATACGCCATTACCCCGTTCCGGTAGTGGCTAAAACGACAAAGTTGGACGTTGTCGAAATAAATTCTGGAGATTTGCATGGCTATTAGCACACCCATGTTGGTGACGTTTATTGTTTATATTTTTGGCATGGTACTGATAGGTTTTATTGCCTGGCGCTCAACCAAGAACTTTGATGATTATATTCTCGGCGGGCGTAGCCTCGGGCCGTTTGTTACCGCGCTCTCTGCCGGTGCATCGGATATGAGC
This sequence comes from Klebsiella sp. JN_Kp122, assembly GCF_040062085.1. Taxonomy (NCBI): domain Bacteria; kingdom Pseudomonadati; phylum Pseudomonadota; class Gammaproteobacteria; order Enterobacterales; family Enterobacteriaceae; genus Klebsiella; species Klebsiella sp. JN_Kp122. The sequence goes on along the minus strand of NZ_JBEAHW010000033.1, from coordinate 9,670 downwards.
GGCTGGCTGCTGATGGGGCTTCCGGGAGCAATTTTCCTCTCCGGGATTTCCGAAAGCTGGATCGCCATCGGCCTGACGCTGGGGGCGTGGATTAACTGGAAACTGGTGGCCGGGCGTCTGCGCGTGCATACCGAAGTCAACAACAATGCCCTGACGCTGCCGGACTATTTTACCGGTCGTTTCGAAGATAAAAGCCGCGTGCTGCGTATTATCTCCGCGCTGGTTATCCTGCTGTTCTTCACTATTTATTGTGCTTCCGGGATTGTTGCCGGCGCGCGTCTGTTCGAAAGCACTTTCGGTATGAGCTATGAAACCGCGCTGTGGGCCGGCGCTGCTGCGACGATCGTTTATACCTTCGTGGGCGGTTTCCTGGCGGTGAGCTGGACCGATACCGTGCAGGCCAGCCTGATGATCTTCGCGCTGATTTTAACGCCGGTGATGGTGATTATCTCGGTCGGCGGTTTCGGCGATTCGCTGGAGGTGATTAAGCAAAAAAGCATCGAAAATATCGACATGCTTAAGGGACTGAACTTCGTGGCGATTATTTCGCTGATGGGTTGGGGTCTGGGTTATTTCGGTCAGCCGCATATTCTGGCGCGCTTTATGGCGGCGGATTCGCACCACAGTATCGTTCATGCCCGTCGTATTAGTATGACCTGGATGATCCTCTGTCTGGCGGGCGCGGTATCGGTCGGTTTCTTCGGTATCGCCTACTTTAATAACAACCCGAGCCTGGCGGGCGCGGTTAATCAGAACGCCGAACGGGTATTCATCGAGCTGGCGCAAATCCTGTTTAACCCGTGGATTGCCGGGATCCTGCTGTCGGCCATTCTGGCGGCGGTCATGTCGACCCTGAGCTGCCAGCTGCTGGTCTGCTCCAGCGCTATTACCGAAGATCTGTATAAAGCCTTCCTGCGTAAAAACGCCGGTCAGAAAGAGTTGGTCTGGATCGGCCGCTTCATGGTGCTGGTGGTAGCGCTGATTGCGATTGCGCTCGCCGCTAACCCGGAAAACCGCGTACTGGGTCTGGTCAGCTACGCATGGGCAGGCTTTGGCGCCGCCTTTGGCCCGGTAGTGCTGTTCTCGGTGATGTGGTCGCGTATGACCCGTAACGGCGCGCTGGCCGGGATGATCATTGGCGCTGTCACGGTTATCGTCTGGAAACAGTTCGGCTGGCTGGGACTGTATGAAATCATCCCTGGCTTCCTGTTCGGCAGTATCGGGATTGTGGTCTTCAGCCTGCTGGGCAAGGCGCCATCGGCGGCCATGCAGCAGCGTTTTGCTGAAGCGGACGCGCATTACCACTCTGCGCCGCCGGTACGCGCCACCGCTGAATAAAGTAGCGAGCGCCAGAAACCGCAACGGCTCCCATAAGGGAGCCGTTTTTTTCGCTGCCTGTACGGCCCGGCGGAAAGCTACTGGTGGTAAGGCGGTTACTTCGCCGCGCCTTCGTTTACCCAGTTCATGAAGATCAGATACCCGATGGAGAGCAGGGTCGCGCCAATAAACATCCCGAGAATGCCATCGGTGGCCATGCCGCCCAACGCGCCGAGCAGAACGATCGGCATCGGCGCATCTACGCCGCGGCCCAACATCAGCGGTTTGAGGACGTTATCAACCATTCCCGCGACAATCAGCAGGACGGTAAACACGACATTCACCGCGGTGCCGTGGTCGCCTGTCATCCACATAATGGCAATCGCCGGGGCGGTGACTAGTATTACCGGAATCTGCGCGATGCCGAGCACCAGCGCCAGCACAAAGAAGATCCCGGCGGCCGGGATCCCCGCCAACGCAATGATAATTCCCGTCAGCAAGGCCTGAATCAGCGCCACGCCAATGACCCCCTGCGCCACGGCGCGAATAGTGCCGGTGCACAGGCGGCTCAGGGCAAGACCTTTATTTTCATCAGTGATACGGATAGCGATACGTTTAGCGCTGCTGGCGCCCGCCGCGCCCCAGGTCATGATGGCGCCGGCAACAATAAAGGAGAGGACAAAGCCCAGCAGCCCGCCGCCCATACTCGCCAGCACGCCGAGCACCAGTTTCGCCGCCTCGCCAATTTGCGCGTGATAACTGCTCAGTACCGCCGGCAGGTCCGCCGAGGCCTTCAGCCAGAACGCATACAGCTTACCGCCGACGAGGGGAATAGAGGCGACGTTAGCCGATGGCGGCGGCAGCGTCAGATCGCTTCCGCTGACTTTATCAATCAGGCTGCCGGCGCTTTCGCCAAGCGAGGTCACCATGAAAATGGTCGGGATGACGATAATCAGCAGGCCGAATAACACTAATATGGTCGATGCCAGTCCCTGTCGCCCGCCTATACGTCGCGCGATGTGCTGATGTAAAGGATACAGCGTGACGGCCAGAATCAGCGCCCACAGCATCATGTTCAGGAACGGCGAGAAGACGGTAAAGCAGAAGGAGGCCAGCGCCAGTATCAAGCCGAACTTAATAAACATATCGAGAAAGCGGGTGACAATTCTTTTCTCAATATTAGCTAACTCATTATTTTCTATCATGAATTATTCCAGTTGTTATTTTACGCGGCCGCCAGGCCAGTTAAAAACGCTCAACTATAGAGAAGTCTTTGAAATAAAAAACGCAGGAAATAATTTAAAAAAGAATTTCGCCCAGGTTGTGTTTATCAGTGTAGAACAAAAGAAAATCTGCCGTATCGCCAGAGAGTCATGTTCGCGCATCTCTTGCTAATTCACTGAAAATACGCTGATATCTGTGTACAAAAAACAATGAGGATAGCAAATGAAATTACCCCAGGGCGCTGCGGCGCTGATCGTTGCCGCACTATTGGCAGGATGCGTGGCGCCATCCGAGAAAAGCGCCGCGCACGTTGATTATAACGGCTGTCAGGCGGATAACAGGATGATGCAAACCACCCTTTATTTCGGCCTTAGCCGCCCGGCGGGGAAAGATATTACCGCCCAAGAGTGGCAGCAGTTTGTCGACCGCGATGTGACGCCGCGTTTTCGCGATGGCCTGACGGTATTTGACGCCCGCGGCCAGTGGCTAGGCAACAATGGCGCAGTCGCCCGCGAATCCAGCAAGGCGCTAATGCTGATTCATAGCAACGATGCGAAAAGCGAGCAGGGGATTGAAGCGTTGCGTAATACGTATAAGACGCGCTTTGCCCAGGAGTCCGTTATGCGCGTTGATCAGCCGGTCTGCGTACACTTCTGAAACGCAGGGCGGGGAGCTCCCCCGCCCGATGAGTTACAGCACCAGTCCGGCAAAACTGGCGGACAGCAGGCTCACCAGCGTCGCGCCATAGACCAGACGCAGGCCGAAGCGGGAAACGGTATTGCCTTGCTGCTCGTTAAGCCCTTTAATCGCCCCGGCAATAATGCCAATGGAGGCGAAGTTGGCAAACGAGACGAGGAATACGGAAAGGATCCCTAGCCCGCGCGGCGTCATGCTGGCGGCAATTTTCTGCAGCTCGATCATCGCCACGAATTCATTGGCAACCAGCTTGGTAGCCATAATACTACCGGCATTTAGCGCGTCGCTTAATGGAATACCCACCAGCCACGCCAGCGGATAAAATACGTAACCGAGGATTTGCTGGAAGCTTAAGCCGAAGACGGTCGCAAATAACGCATTAACGGCGCTAATCAGGGCGATAAAGCCGATTAGCATCGCCAGAATAATCATCGCCACCTTAAAGCCTGCCAGGATATATTCGCCCAGCATTTCAAAGAAGCTCTGCGATTCATGCATCTTCTCTAGCTTTATTTCTGCTTCGCTACCGGGGCGCGTAGGATTAATAATCGACAGCACAATAAAGGTGCTGAACATATTAAGAATCAACGCCGCTACCACGTATTTCGCATCAAGCATGGTCATATACGCGCCGACGATCGACAGTGATACCGTTGACATGGCGGTCGCCGCCATCGTGAACAGGCGACGTGAGGAGAGGTCCCCGAGTACGCCTTTGTAAGCAATAAAGTTTTCCGACTGGCCGAGGATCAGCGAGCTGACGGCATTGAATGATTCCAGCTTTCCCATGCCGTTCACCTTCGACAGCAGGGTGCCGATCAGACGAATAAAGATCGGCAGAATACGCCAGTGTTGCAGAATACCTATCAGCGCGGAAATAAAGACAATCGGACACAGTACGCCGAGGAAAATAAAGGCCAGTCCTTTTTCACCCATCCCGCCAAATACGAAATTGGTCCCTTCAGCGGCGAACCCGAGTAACGAAGCAAAAAATCCTGAAATATTTTTCACTACCCATAAACCGCTTTCGGCGTGAAGGAAAAAGAAAGCCAGGGCGATTTCAATAATAATTAACTGCAGAATGTAGCGAATGCGGATTTTTTGTCGGTCATAGCTGGCAAGCCAGGCGAGGGCGAGAATAACCGCCAGCGCCAGCAGGAAGTGCAAAATTTGAGTCATGTTATTTATTTCGCAGATAAATCAGGACCGCCATTTAGCCACAGCGCTCCGGCCCGGTAAATATGTGGCATAAAAAATCATGCTATTTGCCATTTTAATGCTTAGCTGGTGAGGTATTTTCGCAAGTGACTATTTTGTAGCGATTAATTTACAACTAGTCATCATTCCCTGAACATTTCGCTTGTGTTTCTCATTGTTGTAATGATAATCACTATCAGAAATATTTACCTATCTTTGCATCCGTTGACTGCGGTTCACATTTAAGGGTTTCGGCATGTTTGTTCCATTTCTCATCATGTTACGCGAAGGGCTGGAAGCCGCGCTGATTGTCAGCCTGATTGCCAGCTATTTAAAACGAACCCAGCGCGGCAACTGGATCGGCGTCATGTGGATTGGCGTATTCCTCGCGGCGGCGCTCTGTCTCGGGTTAGGGGTTTTTATCAACGAGACCACCGGAGAATTTCCGCAGCGCGAGCAGGAGCTGTTTGAAGGCATCGTGGCGGTGATAGCGGTATTTATTCTCACCTGGATGGTGTTCTGGATGCGTAAAGTGTCGCGCAACGTCAAACAACAGCTGGAGCAGGCGGTGGATAACGCGCTGCAGCGCGGGAATAACCACGGCTGGGCGCTGGTGATGATGGTGTTTTTTGCGGTTGCCCGCGAAGGCCTGGAGTCGGTTTTTTTCCTGCTGGCGGCATTCCAGCAGGATGTGGGCATCTGGCCGCCGCTGGGGGCGATGCTCGGCCTGGCGACGGCGGTGGTATTAGGCTTCCTGCTTTACTGGGGCGGTGTCCGCCTTAATCTCGGCGTGTTCTTCAAATGGACCAGTCTGTTTATCCTGCTGGTGGCGGCCGGTCTGGCAGCCGGGGCGATTCGCGCCTTCCACGAGGCGGGACTGTGGAATTATTTCCAGAATGTCGCCTTTGATCTTAGCAACGTGGTATCGACGCATACGCTGTTCGGCACGCTGCTGGAAGGCATCTTTGGTTATCAGGAGACGCCCACCGTCAGCGAAGTGGCGGTTTATCTTCTCTATTTGATCCCGGCGCTGGTGTGTTTTGCCTTGCCGCCGGGCAGCAAAACGACAGCATCACGGGCCGCGTAATTCAGGCGCCGCTGATTAATATAGTTACAACATACTTTTCGAAAGGGATGGCCATGATAATTCAATTTCGCCGTACTGCGCTGCAGTTAACCGTCGCCGCGCTGTTCAGTTCCGCATGCTACGCTCAGGCTGCGGACATTCCGCAGGTAAAAGTTACCGTTAACGACAAGCAGTGCGAACCGATGAATGTGACGGTGAAGGCGGGTAAAACCCAGTTCATCATTCAGAACCACAGCCAGAAAGCGCTGGAGTGGGAGATCCTGAAAGGCGTAATGGTGGTCGAGGAGCGTGAAAATATCGCGCCGGGATTCACGCAAAAATTGACGGCTAATCTACAGCCGGGCGAATACGATATGACCTGTGGCCTGCTGACTAATCCGAAAGGAAAGCTGATTGTCACCGGTGAAACCAGCAAAGATGCGGCGAAAGCCGATGCGGTGCTAAGTCTTGGCGAGGCGATTACTGCGTATAAAGCCTACGTCACCGCGGAAACCGCGCAGCTGGTTAGCGGTACTAAAGCCTTTACCGATGCCGTAAAAGCCGGAGATATCGAGAAAGCGAAGGCGCTGTATGCCCCGACCCGTCAGCACTACGAGCGCATCGAACCGATTGCCGAACTGTTCTCTGACCTCGACGGCAGCATTGACGCCCGTGAAGATGATTTCGAGAAAAAAGCCGAAGATCCGAAATTTACCGGCTTCCATCGTCTGGAAAAAGCGCTGTTTGGCGATAACAGCGTTAAAGGGATGGAAAACTATGCTGAACAGTTGAACAGCGATGTGCTGGAACTGCAAAAACGCATTAGCGAGCTGGCCTTCCCGCCGTCGAAAGTGGTGGGCGGCGCGGCAGGGCTGATTGAAGAAGTGGCGGCCAGCAAAATTAGCGGTGAAGAAGATCGCTACAGCCATACCGATCTGTGGGATTTCCAGGCCAATATCGACGGCGCACAGAAAATCGTCGACCTGCTGCGCCCGCAGCTGCAAAAGGATAATAGCGCGCTGCTGGCCAAAGTTGACGCCAACTTCAAAAAAGTTGATGCCATCCTTGCTAAATACCGCACGAAAGACGGTTTCGAGACCTATGACAAACTTACCACCGCTGACCGTAATGCGCTGAAAGGGCCGATCACGACGCTGGCAGAAGATCTGGCTCAACTACGCGGAATTTTGGGCCTGGATTAATTCGATGACACAACAGAAACCTCGCGACGTGAATGAACCGTCACGTCGCCGCTTACTGAAGGGGATCGGCGCGCTTGGCGGCGCGCTGGCCATCAGCGGCGGTTGCCCGATGGCGCAGGCGGCGAAAGCGGAAAGCTCCCCCGGCACGCTCGCAACCGATGCGCGTCAGGAAAAACAGCCATTTTATGGCCCGCATCAGGCGGGCATCCTGACGCCGCAGCAGGCCTCAATGATGCTGGTGGCGTTTGATGTGCTGGCGGCGGATAAAGCTGACCTCGAACGCCTGTTCCGCTTACTGACTCAGCGGATCGCCTTTTTAACCGCAGGCGGTCCGGCACCGGATACCCCGAATCCCCGATTGCCGCCGATGGATTCCGGGATTTTAGGGCCGTGGATTGCGCCGGATAACCTGACTATCACCGTCTCAGTCGGCCATTCGCTGTTCGATGAGCGCTTTGGATTAGCGGACAAAGCGCCTAAAAAACTGCAGGCAATGACGCGTTTCCCGAATGATTCTCTGGATGCTGCACTGTGCCATGGCGATCTGCTACTGCAGATTTGCGCCAATACCCAGGATACGGTGATTCACGCACTACGTGACATTATCAAGCACACGCCCGATCTGCTGAGCGTGCGCTGGAAGCGGGAAGGGTTTATTTCTGATAGCGCGGCCCGTAGCAAAGGCAAAGAGACGCCAATTAACCTGCTGGGCTTTAAAGACGGTACCGCTAACCCGTTGAGCCAGGATAAAGCGCTAATGGATAACGTGGTGTGGGTTACTGCCGACCAGGGCGAACCGGCCTGGGCGATCGGCGGCAGTTACCAGGCAGCACGTATCATTCAGTTCCACGTTGAGTTCTGGGATCGTACGCCGCTGAAAGAGCAGCAGACGATTTTTGGTCGCGATAAACATTCTGGCGCGCCGTTGGGGATGAAACATGAACATGATGTTCCGGATTATAGTCGCGATCCGAATGGTGAAGTGATCGCCCTTGATAGCCATATTCGTCTTGCGAACCCGCGTACGCCTGAGACGCAATCTAGCCTGATGATGCGCCGCGGTTACAGCTATTCGTTGGGGGTCACCAACTCCGGACAACTGGATATGGGGTTATTGTTCGTTTGCTATCAGCACGATCTGGAAAAGGGATTCCTGACGGTGCAGAAACGGCTGAACGGCGAGGCCCTGGAGGAGTACGTTAAACCGATTGGTGGTGGATACTTCTTTGTGTTGCCCGGCGTGATGAACGACCAGCATTATCTTGGACAATCTCTTTTGCAAGCCTGATACGCGTCCTGCCGGCGAAGGCAGGGCGTTTTCTGCTGTTTTTCTCGGATTCAATATATTTCCTGCCATGTGTTATATTTCTGTAATACAAATGACGGATAGTTTTCTATAGTAAATTGAGAAATCATTGTTGCGTCAATGTAAAAAATAAGTTGCATTAAGAATATTTTTTGATGTACTTATTACATACGCGGTAGTTCCCGGCAGTGATGTCGCTCACTATGGAGATCGCGAATGGTAAGGTCCTGTAGCGGACAACGTAAAACCACATACCGTACTTTCCAGCACGGAGGCCCAGCTTCCGGCAGCGATTTTCACTCTGTAACCCCAATCTCTTCCACTATTAATCAGGCTAACTCTGGCAGGGTACGCGGTGCGCGTAGCCGCGGCTCGTTGTCCATTCAACCGGCAAGCAATGGCTTACAAGGAAGCCAAACCTCAATCGTTCGTGCGCATAATCGCGTTGCTCTTGACGCGCGTGATGTAAACCAACAACGCAAGGTGCTATCCATGGGAAGACAAAAAGCAGTGATCAAAGCTCGTCGTGAGGCAAAACGTGTGCTGAGACGGGATTCGCGTAGCCATAAACAACGTGAAGAAGAATCGGTCACATCGCTTGTGCAAATGAGTGGCGTAGAAGCAATCGGCATGGCGCGGGATAGCCGCGATCTTTCGCCGATTGAAGCGCGTAATGAAGCTCAGGCGCATTATTTGAATGCCATCGACAATAAACAGCTGATTTTCGCCACCGGCGAAGCCGGGTGCGGGAAGACCTGGATCAGCGCGGCTAAAGCAGCTGAAGCCCTGATCCATAAGGATGTGGACAGAATTATTGTTACCCGTCCCGTTCTGCAGGCCGACGAAGATCTCGGCTTCTTACCGGGAGATATCGCCGAAAAATTCGCTCCTTATTTCCGACCAGTATATGACGTACTGGTGAAGCGGTTGGGCGCTTCCTTTATGCAATACTGCCTGCGTCCGGAAATCGGCAAGGTAGAAATCGCGCCGTTCGCCTATATGCGCGGACGCACCTTTGAAAACGCGGTGGTGATTCTGGACGAGGCCCAGAACGTGACCGCGGCGCAAATGAAGATGTTTTTGACCCGCCTCGGGGAGAACGTCACGGTGATCGTCAACGGCGATATTACCCAGTGTGATTTGCCCTCTGGCGTAAAATCAGGACTGAGTGACGCGCTGTCGCGTTTTGAAGAAGACGACATGATTGGCATCGTGCGCTTTACCACCGATGACTGCGTGCGTTCAACGCTTTGCCAGCGAACGTTGAAAGCCTATTATTAAACGCTAGTGAGTGTGCAAAGCCCGGGATGTCCCGGGCTTTGTTGTTTTTGCAACATTTTCCCGGCGGCGCTGCGCCTGGCCGGGCTACTGGTGGTGGTGCGGCCTGTGGGATGGGTAGCCCGGGCGAGGCATTTATGCCGACCCCGGGAAGGTTTACCGTGGTCAGATGCGAAAAAAGCCCGTACTTTCGTACGAGCTCTTATCTCGAATATGGCGGTGAGGGGGGGATTGACTCGCTTCGCTCGCCGTTACTCGGCCCATCCATGGGCCTCGCCCCTTCGGGGCCAACGCAGGCGTTGTTCAAAAACGCTCCCGGCGTTTTTGTCGGGGCAGCCCGCTTACTGCGTTCGCGGTCTGTCCAACTGGCTGCGCCAGTTGTCG
>NZ_JBEAHW010000032.1:0-39602 GCF_040062085.1 Klebsiella sp. JN_Kp122 | reverse complement strand
GTCGGAAGACTGGGCCTTTTGTTTTTGTGTTTTGCGGCCAGACGCGCCGCCATCTCCCCGGTGGCGCTGCGCTTACCGGGGCTACAGACCCCGTAGCCCGGACAAGGTGCGCAGCACCGCCTCCGGGAAAGGCTCCTGCCTGCCGGCACCCTTCATTCACGCCCATGATGAGATGAACCCGGCCCCGAACCGATATTATTCAGGCAAGCCTTCCCTCGCCAGATACGGTAAACTAATGCTGATTTTGCATCAGGAAGCCACTATGAACCTCTCCCTCAAACCCTGGAATACCTTTGGCATTAACCATTCTGCCAAAGCAATTGTACTTGCTGAAAATGAACAACAGTTGCTGGCTGCCTGGCAAGCCGCCGCTGCAGAACACCAACCTTGTCTGATCCTTGGAGAAGGAAGCAACGTTCTGTTCCTGAAAGACTATTCCGGCACGGTGATCATCAACCGCATCATGGGGATCGAGGTAAGCGAAACGTCTGAAGCCTGGCGTTTGCACGTTGGCGCCGGTGAAAACTGGCATCAACTGGTGCAATTTGCGCTGGAAAATGGAATGCCTGGGCTGGAAAACCTGGCCTTAATTCCTGGCTGCGCGGGATCTTCGCCAATTCAAAATATTGGTGCCTATGGTGTCGAACTGCAGCGAGTATGTGAATACGTAGACTGTATCGAACTCGAGACGGGTCGCAAGCAGCGCCTTTCTGCCGCAGAGTGCCGTTTCGGCTATCGCGACAGTATTTTCAAACATGAATATCAGGATCGTTACGCGATAGTGGCTGTTGGGCTACGGCTGGAAAAAGCATGGCAGCCCGTCCTGACCTATGGTGATTTAACCCGCCTCGATCCGCAAACTGTTACCCCACGCCAGGTATTCGATGCCGTTTGTCACATGCGTATGACCAAGTTACCGGATCCTAAAGTGAATGGTAATGCCGGTAGCTTCTTTAAAAACCCGGTCGTCAGTGCTCAGGTTGCTCAGGCATTGCTGGCTGCATTCCCTGGCGCGCCGCATTATCCACAGGCTGACGGCAGCGTTAAACTGGCGGCCGGTTGGCTTATCGACCAGTGCCAGCTAAAAGGGAAAACTATCGGCGGGGCTGCCGTTCACCGTCAGCAGGCGTTGGTGCTGATCAACGATAACCAGGCGACTAGCGATGATGTCGTTGGGTTGGCACACTATGTCCGCCAGCAGGTAGGCGAGAAATTTAATGTTTGGCTCCAGCCTGAAGTGCGCTTCATCGCAGAGAACGGTGAAGTGAACGCGGAAGAGGTGATTGCATGAAAGACAATACCGTACCCCTGACGCTGATCTCTATTCTGGCGGATGGTGAGTTTCACTCTGGCGAACAGCTCGGCGAACGCTTGGGGATGAGCCGCGCGGCAATTAACAAACATATGCAGACGCTCCGCGACTGGGGTGTTGATGTGTTTACCGTACCAGGGAAGGGCTATAGCCTCCCTGAACCGATTGAATTGCTGGACGAGCAAAAGATTGCCGGCCAGATTGAACAAGGTCGTATTACCGTGCTGCCGGTGATTGATTCCACCAACCAGTATTTGCTGGATCGTCTGGACGAACTGGAATCAGGTGATGCCTGTGTCGCTGAATATCAGCAGGCTGGTCGTGGCCGCCGCGGGCGTAAGTGGTTCTCACCGTTTGGGGCCAATCTTTATCTCTCCATGTACTGGCGTCTGGAACAAGGCCCTGCTGCTGCGATTGGTTTGAGCCTGGTGATCGGTATTGTGATTGCAGAAGTACTGCAGAGCCTGGGGGCGGATAACGTTCGGGTCAAATGGCCGAATGATATCTATCTGCAGGACCGCAAGTTGTCCGGTATCCTGGTAGAACTGACAGGCAAAACCGGTGATGCCGCGCAAATCGTCAGCGGCGCTGGTATCAACCTCGTGATGCGCCGCGTTGAGTCTGACATTGTCAATCAGGGGTGGATCAGCCTCCAGGAGGCGGGAGTCTTCATTGACCGTAACACCCTGACGGCGCGTCTGGTGAAAGCATTACGTACCGGTTTGCAACTATTCGAACAGGAAGGTTTAACACCTTACCTGCCACGCTGGGAAAAACTGGATAACTTTATTAATCGGCCGGTGAAGCTGATTATTGGTGATAAGGAAATATTTGGTATTTCTCGCGGAATTGATGCTCAAGGGGCATTATTACTCGAGCAGGATGGGGTAATTAAACCATGGGTGGGAGGCGAGATATCGCTGCGTAGCGCTGAATAAACAAAAGGGAGCTTGCGCTCCCTTTTTTATTTCCTTAGGCGAACTTGATCGACCGAATGATTTTCGCTTTTGGTCATAATCAAGCTTGCTCGCTCTCGGGTTGGTAATATATTTTCTTTTAAGTTCAGTAGGTTGATCTCATTCCATAATGAAGTGGCGATATTGACCGCTTCGTCTTTTGAGAGTTTTGCGTAATTATGGAAATAAGAATCTGGATCGGTAAAAGCGCCTTCACGGAATTTCAGGAAGCGGTTGATATACCAGTTTTTTAATAAGTCTTCCGGCGCATCGACATAAATAGAGAAGTCGACAAAGTCAGAGACAAATACATGATGCGGATCGTGCGGATAATCCATCCCGCTCTGCAGAACGTTCAAACCTTCCAGAATAAGAATATCCGGTTGAGCAACGGTTTTATCACCATCAGGAATAACATCATAAATGAGATGGGAATAGACCGGCGCGGTGGCATTTGGTACGCCAGATTTCAGGTCAGAAACAAACTTCACCAACCGATGCATATCATAGGACTGCGGGAAGCCCTTTTTTTTCATCAAGCCGCGTTCTTTTAACACCGAGTTAGGATGTAAGAAGCCATCGGTAGTTATCAGTTCAACATGACGATGTTCCGGCCAGCGGCTAAGCAGCGCCTGTAAAACACGCGCTGTAGTACTTTTACCAACCGCAACGCTACCTGCAATACTGATGATGTAAGGAATACGCTGGCCGTTGGTGCCAAGAAATTGCTCAAGCACCGCCTGGCGACGGAGGTTGGAACTGATATAGAAATTGAGCAAACGTGACAGCGGCAAATAGATCTCGGCGACTTCTTCCAGCGAAAGATCTTCGTTGATGCCTTTTAACCGCGCGATTTCTTCCTCTGTCAGCGTCATCGGAACGGAATCACGAAGTGCAGCCCATTGGTTGCGGTTAAATTGTAGATAGGGTGTCATTAACGTCTGCTCTTTTTTGCTCATAAGCATGTTCTTACTATCACCGAAAAAGAGGTAGCGGTGATGCTTCACACTAGTTAATCAGGACAATGGGCAGGAGGGTAACACCAGAATGCCGGGAATAATAAGAAAAAAACTCATCGAAGGGCGCTTTCTCATAGCAGCATCACAAGTGATGAATAAGTAGAAAGAGGGGAGAAAGCGAGTCTGCTATCTTTGCAGGTTAGCAATCGCACCTGCCACCAGGATTTGCAGGTGAAAAAACCATCATTCTTATATCTGACAGGCGCAGCGAAACAAATTCTGCGTTGATGAGTGCGCTTTTTTTGCACTCCATTGTTTGAAATTACACCGTTTTTTGGTGTAAGAGCACAAAATGTGAGCAAGAGAACGTTTTATGCAAATTTTTAGTTGCATGAACTCGCAGGTCTCCCTAGAATGCGCGCTACTTGATGCCGACTTAGCTCAGTAGGTAGAGCAACTGACTTGTAATCAGTAGGTCACCAGTTCGATTCCGGTAGTCGGCACCATAACAATTTGGGTGGGGTTCCCGAGCGGCCAAAGGGAGCAGACTGTAAATCTGCCGTCATCGACTTCGAAGGTTCGAATCCTTCCCCCACCACCACTTTCGGGCGACGCTTTGCGTAGCCGGAGTTGGTTGGGTAAACTAATCAGCTCAACATTAAAGAGAGCAATCTCTTTTTTGTTACAGAAAGAACTGGGTAGCCGAGTTTCAGGATGCGGGCATCGTATAATGGCTATTACCTCAGCCTTCCAAGCTGATGATGCGGGTTCGATTCCCGCTGCCCGCTCCAGACGTGCTGATATGGCTCAGTTGGTAGAGCGCACCCTTGGTAAGGGTGAGGTCCCCAGTTCGACTCTGGGTATCAGCACCACTTCTTTATCTCTCCTTCCCTGTTTCTCTCTGTTTATTGCATTCAACAAGTCGGGCATGTTGCCTGGTTGATGTGGTGATATCACCGATTTATCCGTGTCTTAGAGGGACAATCGATGTCTAAAGAAAAGTTTGAACGTACAAAACCGCACGTTAACGTCGGTACTATCGGCCACGTTGACCATGGTAAAACAACGCTGACCGCTGCAATCACTACCGTACTGGCTAAAACCTACGGCGGTGCTGCTCGCGCATTCGATCAGATCGATAACGCGCCGGAAGAAAAAGCTCGTGGTATCACCATCAACACTTCCCACGTTGAATATGACACCCCGACTCGCCACTACGCGCACGTAGACTGCCCGGGCCACGCCGACTATGTTAAAAACATGATCACCGGTGCTGCTCAGATGGATGGCGCGATCCTGGTTGTTGCTGCGACTGACGGCCCGATGCCGCAGACTCGTGAGCACATCCTGCTGGGTCGTCAGGTAGGCGTTCCGTACATCATCGTGTTCCTGAACAAATGCGACATGGTTGATGACGAAGAGCTGCTGGAACTGGTTGAGATGGAAGTTCGTGAACTGCTGTCTCAGTACGATTTCCCGGGCGACGACACTCCGATCGTTCGTGGTTCTGCTCTGAAAGCGCTGGAAGGCGACGCAGAGTGGGAAGCGAAAATCATCGAACTGGCTGGCTTCCTGGATTCTTACATTCCGGAACCAGAGCGTGCGATTGACAAGCCGTTCCTGCTGCCGATCGAAGACGTATTCTCCATCTCCGGTCGTGGTACCGTTGTTACCGGTCGTGTAGAGCGCGGTATCATCAAAGTTGGTGAAGAAGTTGAAATCGTTGGTATCAAAGACACTGCGAAAACCACCTGTACTGGCGTTGAAATGTTCCGCAAACTGCTGGACGAAGGCCGTGCTGGTGAGAACGTAGGCGTTCTGCTGCGTGGTATCAAACGTGAAGAAATCGAACGTGGTCAGGTACTGGCTAAGCCGGGCAGCATCAAGCCGCACACCAAGTTCGAATCTGAAGTGTACATCCTGTCCAAAGACGAAGGCGGCCGTCATACTCCGTTCTTCAAAGGCTACCGTCCGCAGTTCTACTTCCGTACTACTGACGTGACTGGTACCATCGAACTGCCGGAAGGCGTAGAGATGGTAATGCCGGGCGACAACATCAAAATGGTTGTTACCCTGATCCACCCGATCGCGATGGACGATGGTCTGCGTTTCGCAATCCGTGAAGGCGGCCGTACCGTTGGCGCGGGCGTGGTTGCTAAAGTTCTCGGCTAATCGCTGATAACATTTGACGCAATGCGCAATAAAAGGGCATCATTTGATGCCCTTTTTGCACGCTTTCACACCAGAACCTGGCTCATCAGTGATTTTTTTTGTCATAATCATTGCTGAGACAGGCTCTGAAGAGGGCGTAAAGTCCGAAACGCAGCAGAGCATTTCGGTTTGGTCGCCTCGCATTTAATGCGGGGCGAAGATGTTTGTCTGAATTCTTGTGACAGGTTGGTTTATGAGTGCGAATACCGAAGCTCAAGGGAGCGGGCGCGGCCTGGAAGCGTTGAAGTGGGTTATCGTTGCCGTGCTGCTGATTGTAGCCATCGTAGGCAACTTCCTTTATCGCGACATTATGCTGGCGATCCGTGCGCTGGCTGTGGTGATTCTTATCGCTGCTGCCGGTGGCGTCGCTCTGTTAACGACAAAAGGTAAGGCGACAGTCGCTTTCGCCCGCGAAGCGAGAACCGAAGTCCGCAAAGTGATCTGGCCGACCCGCCAGGAAACGCTGCACACCACGCTGATTGTTGCTGCCGTAACTGCAGTAATGTCACTGATCCTGTGGGGACTGGATGGTATTCTGGTTCGCCTGGTATCCTTTATCACTGGCCTGAGGTTCTGAGATGTCTGAAGCTCCTAAAAAGCGCTGGTACGTCGTTCAGGCGTTTTCCGGTTTTGAAGGTCGCGTAGCTACGTCGCTGCGTGAACATATCAAATTACACAACATGGAAGAGTTGTTTGGCGAAGTCATGGTTCCGACCGAAGAAGTGGTTGAAATCCGTGGCGGCCAGCGTCGCAAAAGCGAACGTAAATTCTTCCCAGGCTACGTTCTGGTTCAGATGGTCATGAACGACGCGAGCTGGCACCTGGTGCGCAGCGTCCCGCGTGTGATGGGCTTCATCGGCGGTACTTCCGACCGTCCGGCGCCGATCAGCGACAAAGAAGTCGATGCCATCATGAACCGTCTGCAGCAGGTTGGCGATAAGCCGCGTCCGAAAACGCTGTTTGAGCCGGGCGAAATGGTTCGCGTCAACGATGGTCCGTTTGCTGACTTTAACGGCGTTGTTGAAGAAGTGGACTACGAGAAGTCTCGCCTGAAAGTTTCCGTTTCTATCTTCGGTCGTGCGACTCCGGTAGAACTGGACTTCGGCCAGGTTGAGAAGGCGTAAGCCGGCGATCAAAAAAGCAGCGATTTAATCGTTGCATAGGGCGCGAAATTGGAATACAATTTCGCGCCTTTTGTTTTTATGGGCCTGGCCCGTAAAACGATGTTTAATCACGGGGAGCTTCTCTGAAGCGTTAATACCCAATTCGAGGATTTAAGAATGGCTAAGAAAGTACAAGCCTACGTCAAGCTGCAGGTTGCAGCTGGTATGGCAAACCCGAGCCCGCCGGTTGGTCCAGCACTGGGTCAGCAGGGCGTTAACATCATGGAATTCTGCAAAGCGTTCAACGCAAAAACCGAATCCATGGAAAAAGGTCTGCCAATCCCGGTTGTTATCACCGTTTACGCTGACCGTTCTTTCACTTTCGTTACCAAAACTCCGCCGGCAGCAGTTCTGCTGAAAAAAGCGGCTGGTATCAAGTCCGGCTCCGGTAAGCCGAACAAAGATAAAGTTGGTAAAATTTCCCGCGCTCAGCTGCAGGAAATCGCGCAGACCAAAGCTGCCGACATGACTGGTGCCGACATTGAAGCGATGACTCGCTCCATCGAAGGTACTGCACGTTCCATGGGCCTGGTAGTGGAGGACTAAGAAATGGCTAAACTGACCAAGCGCATGTCCGTGATTCGTGAGAAAGTTGATGCAACTAAACAGTATGACATCAACGAAGCCATCTCTCTGCTGAAAGAACTGGCGACCGCTAAGTTCGTTGAAAGCGTTGACGTTGCTGTAAACCTGGGCATCGATGCTCGTAAATCTGACCAGAACGTACGTGGTGCAACTGTACTGCCGCACGGTACTGGCCGTTCTGTTCGCGTTGCCGTATTTGCACAGGGCCCGAACGCTGAAGCTGCTAAAGCTGCAGGCGCCGAGCTGGTAGGTATGGAAGATCTGGCTGACCAGATCAAGAAAGGCGAAATGAACTTTGACGTTGTTATTGCTTCCCCGGATGCAATGCGCGTTGTTGGCCAGCTGGGCCAGGTTCTGGGCCCGCGCGGCCTGATGCCAAACCCGAAAGTTGGTACTGTAACTCCTAACGTTGCTGAAGCGGTTAAGAATGCTAAAGCAGGTCAGGTTCGTTATCGTAACGACAAAAACGGCATCATCCACACCACCATCGGTAAAGTGGACTTTGACGCTGACAAACTGAAAGAAAACCTGGAAGCTCTGCTGGTTGCGCTGAAAAAAGCAAAACCGACTCAGGCTAAAGGCGTGTACATCAAGAAAGTTAGCATCTCCACCACCATGGGTGCAGGTGTTGCAGTAGATCAGGCTGGCCTGAACGCTTCTGCAAACTAATGCCTTTACGTGGGCGGTGATTTTGTCTACAATCTTACCCCCACGTTTGCTAACGAAAGTTAGCGGCTAACAGATTTGTTCGTTGGAGCCTGGCCTATCCAGGCCTCCGTCGAAGACCGCAGGTGTTTCGTAAGAAACTTAATCCCCTGCGTAGACGGTGACAGAACGCTAAGATTATTTTTTGGATACTCTGGCTTGTTTCTGCTCACCGTATTAAGACGCTCTATTCGTTGAATAGAGTGAAGTGAGTTCCAGAGCATAAGCTCTGGCAAACATCCAGGAGCAAAGCTAATGGCTTTAAATCTTCAAGACAAACAAGCGATTGTTGCTGAAGTCAGCGAAGTAGCCAAAGGCGCGCTGTCTGCAGTAGTTGCGGATTCCCGTGGCGTAACTGTAGATAAAATGACTGAACTGCGTAAAGCAGGTCGTGAAGCTGGCGTTTACATGCGTGTTGTTCGTAACACCCTGCTGCGCCGCGTCGTTGAAGGTACTCCGTTCGAGTGCCTGAAAGACACGTTTGTTGGTCCGACCCTGATTGCATACTCTATGGAACACCCGGGCGCTGCTGCTCGTCTGTTCAAAGAGTTCGCGAAAGCGAATGCAAAATTTGAGGTCAAAGCCGCTGCCTTTGAAGGTGAGCTGATCCCGGCGTCGCAAATCGACCGCCTGGCAACTCTGCCGACCTACGAAGAAGCAATTGCACGCCTGATGGCAACCATGAAAGAAGCTTCGGCTGGCAAACTGGTTCGTACTCTGGCTGCTGTACGCGATGCGAAAGAAGCTGCTTAATCGCAGTTATCTTTGTAAAGCACTCGCTTACGTATAAACTTATTCTGATATTCAGGAACAATTTAAATGTCTATCACTAAAGATCAAATCATTGAAGCAGTATCCGCTATGTCCGTAATGGACGTTGTTGAGCTGATCTCTGCAATGGAAGAAAAATTCGGTGTTTCCGCTGCTGCTGCTGTAGCTGTAGCTGCTGGCCCGGCTGAAGCTGCTGAAGAAAAAACTGAATTCGACGTAATTCTGAAAGCTGCTGGCGCTAACAAAGTTGCTGTTATCAAAGCAGTACGTGGCGCGACTGGCCTGGGTCTGAAAGAAGCTAAAGACCTGGTAGAATCTGCACCGGCTGCACTGAAAGAAGGCATCAGCAAAGACGACGCTGAAGCTCTGAAAAAATCTCTGGAAGAAGCTGGCGCTGAAGTTGAAGTTAAATAAGCCAACCCTTCCGGTTGCAGCCTGAGAAATTAGGCTGAGGCTGGTGACTTTTTAGTCACCAGCCTTTTTGCGCTGTAAGGCGCCAGTAGCATTTCACACTGTTTGACTGCTGGTTTGCCTCACAATGCTTGTTTCTATCGACGACTTAATATACTGCGACAGGTTAGGGTTCCTGGGCTGTGTAAATCGCAATGAAATGGTTTAAGCGTGATAGCAACAGGCATTGCGGAAAGTGTTCCATTTTCCGGTCAACAAAATAGTGTTGCATAAAAAACTGCCCTTTCCGGGCAGATGGGTCGACTTGTCAGCGAGCTGAGGAACCCTATGGTTTACTCCTATACCGAGAAAAAACGTATTCGTAAGGATTTTGGTAAACGTCCACAAGTTCTGGATGTGCCTTATCTCCTTTCTATCCAGCTTGACTCGTTCCAGAAGTTTATCGAGCAAGATCCTGAAGGGCAGTATGGTCTGGAAGCAGCCTTCCGTTCCGTATTCCCGATTCAGAGCTACAGCGGTAATTCAGAGCTGCAGTACGTCAGCTACCGTCTGGGCGAACCTGTTTTTGATGTTAAAGAATGTCAGATCCGTGGCGTGACGTATTCCGCACCGCTGCGCGTAAAACTGCGTCTGGTGATCTACGAGCGCGAAGCGCCGGAAGGCACCGTTAAAGACATTAAAGAACAAGAAGTCTACATGGGCGAAATCCCGCTCATGACCGACAACGGTACCTTCGTTATCAACGGTACCGAGCGTGTTATCGTTTCTCAGCTGCACCGTAGCCCGGGCGTCTTCTTTGACAGTGACAAAGGTAAGACTCACTCTTCCGGTAAGGTCCTGTATAACGCACGTATCATCCCTTATCGTGGTTCCTGGCTGGACTTCGAATTCGACCCGAAAGACAACCTGTTCGTTCGTATCGACCGTCGTCGTAAACTGCCTGCAACCATCATTCTGCGCGCGCTGAATTACACCACTGAGCAGATCCTTGACCTGTTCTTCGAGAAAGTGGTCTTTGAAATTCGCGATAACAAGCTGCAGATGGAGCTGGTACCGGAGCGTCTGCGCGGTGAAACCGCCTCCTTCGATATCGAAGCCAACGGTAAAGTGTACGTTGAGAAAGGCCGTCGTATTACCGCGCGCCATATTCGCCAGCTGGAAAAAGACGATATCAAACATATCGAAGTTCCGGTTGAGTACATCGCGGGTAAAGTTGCTTCTAAAGACTACATCGACGAAGCGACCGGCGAACTGATCTGCCCGGCGAACATGGAGCTGAGCCTGGATCTGCTGGCTAAACTGAGCCAGTCCGGCCACAAGCGTATCGAAACGCTGTTCACCAACGATCTGGACCACGGTCCGTACATTTCTGAAACTGTACGCGTCGACCCGACCAACGATCGTCTGAGCGCGCTGGTAGAAATCTACCGCATGATGCGCCCGGGTGAGCCGCCGACTCGTGAAGCGGCTGAAAGCCTGTTTGAGAACCTGTTCTTCTCCGAAGACCGCTACGATCTGTCCGCGGTTGGTCGTATGAAGTTCAACCGTTCTCTGCTGCGCGACGAAATCGAAGGTTCCGGTATCCTGAGCAAAGACGACATCATCGAAGTGATGAAGAAGCTCATCGATATCCGTAACGGTAAAGGCGAAGTCGATGATATCGACCACCTCGGCAACCGTCGTATCCGTTCCGTTGGCGAAATGGCGGAAAACCAGTTCCGCGTTGGCCTGGTGCGTGTAGAGCGTGCGGTTAAAGAGCGTCTGTCTCTGGGCGATCTGGATACCCTGATGCCTCAGGATATGATCAACGCCAAGCCGATTTCCGCAGCAGTGAAAGAGTTCTTTGGTTCCAGCCAGCTGTCCCAGTTTATGGACCAGAACAACCCGCTGTCTGAGATTACGCACAAACGTCGTATCTCCGCACTCGGCCCAGGCGGTCTGACCCGTGAACGCGCAGGCTTCGAAGTTCGAGACGTACACCCGACTCACTACGGTCGCGTATGTCCAATCGAAACGCCTGAAGGTCCGAACATCGGTCTGATCAACTCCCTGTCCGTGTACGCACAGACTAACGAATACGGTTTCCTTGAGACCCCGTATCGTAAAGTGACCGACGGTGTTGTTACCGACGAAATTCATTACCTGTCTGCTATCGAAGAAGGTAACTACGTCATTGCTCAGGCGAACTCCAACCTGGATGACGAAGGCCACTTTGTTGAAGATCTGGTTACCTGCCGTAGTAAAGGCGAATCCAGCTTGTTCAGCCGCGACCAGGTTGACTACATGGACGTATCCACCCAGCAGGTGGTATCCGTCGGTGCGTCCCTGATCCCGTTCCTGGAACACGATGACGCCAACCGTGCATTGATGGGTGCGAACATGCAACGTCAGGCGGTTCCGACTCTGCGCGCTGATAAGCCGCTGGTTGGTACCGGTATGGAACGTGCTGTTGCCGTTGACTCCGGTGTTACTGCGGTAGCTAAACGTGGCGGTACCGTTCAGTACGTGGATGCTTCCCGTATCGTTATCAAAGTTAACGAAGACGAGATGTACCCGGGCGAAGCAGGTATCGACATCTATAACCTGACCAAGTACACCCGTTCTAACCAGAACACCTGCATCAACCAGATGCCTTGCGTGTCCCTGGGCGAACCAATTGAACGCGGCGACGTCCTGGCCGACGGCCCGTCCACCGACCTCGGTGAACTGGCGCTGGGTCAGAACATGCGCGTAGCGTTCATGCCGTGGAACGGCTACAACTTCGAAGACTCCATCCTCGTATCCGAGCGTGTTGTCCAGGAAGACCGTTTCACCACCATCCACATTCAGGAACTGGCGTGCGTGTCCCGTGACACCAAGCTGGGGCCGGAAGAGATCACCGCTGACATCCCGAACGTGGGTGAAGCTGCGCTCTCCAAACTGGATGAATCCGGTATCGTTTATATCGGTGCGGAAGTGACCGGCGGCGACATTCTGGTTGGTAAGGTAACGCCGAAAGGTGAAACCCAGCTGACTCCGGAAGAGAAACTGCTGCGCGCGATCTTCGGTGAGAAAGCGTCTGACGTTAAAGACTCTTCTCTGCGCGTACCGAACGGTGTCTCTGGTACCGTTATCGACGTTCAGGTCTTTACCCGTGACGGCGTAGAAAAAGACAAGCGTGCGCTTGAAATCGAAGAGATGCAGCTGAAGCAGGCTAAAAAAGACCTGTCTGAAGAACTGCAGATCCTCGAAGCTGGTCTGTTCAGCCGTATTTACGCTGTGCTGGTTGCCGGTGGCGTTGAAGCTGACAAGCTCGACAAACTGCCTCGCGATCGCTGGCTGGAACTGGGCCTGACCGACGAAGAGAAACAAAATCAGCTGGAGCAACTGGCTGAGCAGTATGACGAACTGAAACACGAGTTCGAGAAAAAACTCGAAGCGAAGCGCCGTAAAATCACCCAAGGCGACGATCTGGCACCGGGCGTGCTGAAGATTGTTAAGGTATATCTGGCCGTTAAACGCCGTATCCAGCCTGGTGATAAGATGGCAGGTCGTCACGGTAACAAGGGTGTTATCTCTAAGATCAACCCGATCGAAGATATGCCGCACGATGCTAACGGTACGCCGGTAGATATCGTACTGAACCCGCTGGGCGTACCGTCTCGTATGAACATCGGTCAGATCCTGGAAACTCACCTGGGTATGGCTGCGAAAGGCATCGGCGATAAGATCAACGCCATGCTGAAACAGCAGCAAGAAGTCGCGAAACTGCGCGAATTCATCCAGCGTGCTTACGATCTGGGCGCTGACGTTCGCCAGAAAGTTGACCTGAATACCTTCAGCGATGAAGAAGTTCTGCGTCTGGCTGAAAACCTGCGTAAAGGCATGCCGATCGCAACGCCGGTATTCGACGGTGCGAAAGAAGCTGAAATCAAAGAGCTGCTGCAGCTGGGCGATCTGCCGACTTCCGGTCAGATCACTCTGTTTGACGGCCGCACCGGTGAACAGTTCGAACGTCCGGTAACCGTAGGTTACATGTACATGCTGAAACTGAACCACCTGGTCGACGACAAAATGCACGCTCGTTCCACCGGTTCTTACAGCCTGGTTACTCAGCAGCCGCTGGGTGGTAAGGCGCAGTTCGGTGGTCAGCGCTTCGGTGAGATGGAAGTGTGGGCGCTGGAAGCATACGGCGCGGCCTACACCCTGCAGGAAATGCTCACCGTTAAGTCTGATGACGTGAACGGTCGTACCAAGATGTATAAAAACATCGTGGACGGCAACCACCAGATGGAACCGGGCATGCCGGAATCCTTCAACGTACTGTTGAAAGAAATCCGCTCGCTGGGCATCAACATCGAACTGGAAGACGAGTAACTCTCGCTCAAACAGGTCACTGGTGCCGGGGTAAAACCCGGCGCCAGATTGTGCTAACTCCGACGGGAGCAAATCCGTGAAAGACTTATTAAAGTTTCTGAAAGCGCAAACTAAAACCGAAGAGTTTGATGCGATCAAAATTGCTCTGGCATCGCCAGACATGATCCGTTCATGGTCTTTCGGTGAAGTTAAAAAGCCGGAAACCATTAACTACCGTACGTTCAAGCCAGAACGTGACGGTCTGTTCTGCGCTCGTATTTTCGGGCCAGTAAAAGACTATGAGTGCCTGTGCGGTAAGTACAAGCGCCTGAAACACCGTGGTGTTATCTGTGAGAAGTGCGGCGTTGAAGTGACCCAGACCAAAGTGCGTCGTGAGCGCATGGGCCACATCGAGCTGGCGTCTCCGACTGCCCACATCTGGTTCCTGAAGTCTCTGCCGTCCCGTATCGGTCTGCTGCTGGATATGCCGCTGCGTGATATCGAACGCGTACTGTACTTTGAATCTTATGTTGTTATCGAAGGAGGCATGACCAACCTCGAACGCAACCAGATTCTGACTGAAGAGCAGTACCTGGACGCGCTGGAAGAGTTCGGTGACGAATTCGACGCGAAGATGGGCGCCGAAGCTATTCAGGCCCTGCTGAAAAGCATGGACCTGGAGCAAGAGTGCGAGCAGCTGCGTGAAGAGCTGAACGAAACCAACTCCGAAACCAAGCGTAAAAAGCTGACCAAGCGCATTAAGCTGCTGGAAGCCTTCGTTCAGTCTGGCAATAAGCCGGAGTGGATGATCCTGACCGTTCTGCCGGTTCTGCCGCCAGATCTGCGTCCGCTGGTTCCGCTGGATGGTGGTCGTTTTGCGACTTCTGACCTGAACGATCTGTATCGTCGCGTCATTAACCGTAACAACCGTCTGAAACGTCTGCTGGATCTGGCTGCGCCGGACATCATCGTACGCAACGAAAAACGTATGCTGCAGGAAGCGGTCGACGCCCTGCTGGATAACGGTCGTCGCGGTCGTGCGATCACCGGTTCCAACAAACGTCCTCTGAAATCTTTGGCCGATATGATCAAAGGTAAACAGGGTCGTTTCCGTCAGAACCTGCTTGGTAAGCGTGTTGACTACTCCGGTCGTTCTGTAATCACCGTAGGTCCATACCTGCGTCTGCATCAGTGCGGTCTGCCGAAGAAAATGGCGCTGGAGCTGTTCAAACCGTTCATCTACGGCAAGCTGGAACTGCGTGGCCTGGCCACCACCATCAAAGCCGCTAAGAAAATGGTTGAGCGCGAAGAAGCTGTCGTTTGGGATATCCTGGACGAAGTTATCCGCGAACACCCGGTACTGCTGAACCGTGCGCCAACACTGCACCGTTTGGGTATCCAGGCGTTCGAACCGGTTCTGATCGAAGGTAAAGCTATTCAGCTGCACCCGCTGGTTTGTGCGGCATATAACGCCGACTTCGATGGTGACCAGATGGCTGTTCACGTACCGCTGACGCTGGAAGCCCAGCTGGAAGCGCGTGCGCTGATGATGTCTACCAACAACATCCTGTCCCCGGCGAACGGCGAACCAATCATCGTTCCGTCTCAGGACGTTGTACTGGGTCTGTACTACATGACCCGTGACTGTGTTAACGCCAAAGGCGAAGGCATGGTGCTGACTGGCCCGAAAGAAGCGGAGCGTATTTATCGCGCCGGTCTGGCCTCTCTGCATGCGCGCGTTAAAGTGCGTATCACCGAATACGAAAAAGACGACAATGGTGAGTTCGTCGCGAAGACCAGC
Source organism: Klebsiella sp. JN_Kp122 (assembly GCF_040062085.1). Lineage (NCBI taxonomy): Bacteria > Pseudomonadati > Pseudomonadota > Gammaproteobacteria > Enterobacterales > Enterobacteriaceae > Klebsiella > Klebsiella sp. JN_Kp122. Next base: position 24,393 of record NZ_JBEAHW010000032.1, on the reverse strand, counting down.
CTGAAAGACACGACCATCGGCCGTGCCATTCTGTGGATGATCGTGCCGAAAGGTCTGCCGTTCTCTATCGTGAACCAGGCGCTCGGTAAGAAAGCGATCTCCAAGATGCTGAACACCTGTTACCGTATTCTGGGTCTGAAACCGACCGTTATTTTTGCGGACCAGACGATGTACACCGGCTTTGCTTATGCAGCGCGTTCAGGTGCGTCCGTTGGTATTGATGACATGGTCATCCCGGAGAAAAAATACGAAATCATCAGCGAAGCGGAAGCGGAAGTTGCTGAGATTCAGGAACAGTTCCAGTCTGGTCTGGTTACTGCGGGCGAACGCTACAACAAAGTTATCGATATCTGGGCTGCGGCGAACGATCGTGTATCCAAAGCGATGATGGATAACCTGCAAACCGAAACCGTGATTAACCGTGACGGTCAGGAAGAACAGCAGGTTTCCTTCAACAGCATCTACATGATGGCCGACTCCGGTGCGCGTGGTTCTGCGGCACAGATTCGTCAGTTGGCTGGTATGCGTGGTCTGATGGCGAAGCCGGATGGCTCCATCATCGAAACGCCGATCACCGCGAACTTCCGTGAAGGTCTGAACGTACTCCAGTACTTCATCTCCACCCACGGTGCTCGTAAAGGTCTGGCGGATACCGCACTGAAGACTGCGAACTCCGGTTACCTGACTCGTCGTCTGGTTGACGTTGCGCAGGACCTGGTTGTCACTGAAGACGACTGTGGCACCCTGGAAGGCATCACCATGACGCCGGTTATCGAAGGTGGCGATGTTAAAGAGCCGCTGCGCGATCGCGTATTGGGTCGTGTGACTGCTGAAGACGTTCTGAAGCCGGGTACCGCGGACATCCTGGTTCCACGCAACACGCTGCTGCACGAGCACTGGTGTGACCTGCTGGAAGAGAACTCCGTTGACTCCGTCAAAGTTCGTTCCGTTGTATCCTGTGACACCGACTTTGGTGTATGTGCGCACTGCTACGGTCGTGACCTGGCGCGTGGCCACCTCATCAACAAAGGTGAGGCTATCGGCGTTATCGCGGCACAGTCCATCGGTGAGCCGGGTACACAGCTGACGATGCGTACGTTCCACATCGGTGGTGCGGCATCTCGTGCGGCTGCTGAATCCAGCATCCAGGTGAAAAACAAAGGTAGTATCCGTCTGAGCAATGCGAAGTCGGTTGTGAACTCCAGCGGTAAACTGGTTATCACCTCGCGTAACACCGAACTGAAGCTGATCGACGAATTCGGTCGTACCAAAGAAAGCTATAAAGTGCCTTACGGCTCCGTTATGGCTAAAGGCGACGGCGAACAGGTTGCTGGCGGTGAAACCGTTGCAAACTGGGATCCGCATACCATGCCGGTTATCACCGAAGTGAGTGGTTTCGTCCGCTTCACTGACATGATCGACGGCCAGACCATTACTCGTCAGACCGACGAGCTGACCGGTCTGTCTTCGCTGGTGGTTCTGGATTCCGCGGAACGTACCTCCGGTGGTAAAGATCTGCGTCCGGCACTGAAAATTGTTGATGCTCAGGGCAACGACGTTCTGATCCCAGGCACCGATATGCCTGCTCAGTACTTCCTGCCGGGTAAAGCGATTGTTCAGCTGGAAGATGGCGTACAGATCAGCTCTGGTGACACCCTGGCGCGTGTTCCGCAGGAATCTGGCGGTACCAAGGATATCACCGGTGGTCTGCCGCGCGTTGCGGACCTGTTCGAAGCACGTCGTCCGAAAGAGCCGGCAATCCTGGCTGAAATCAGTGGCATCATTTCCTTCGGTAAAGAAACCAAAGGGAAACGTCGTCTGGTTATCACCCCGGTAGACGGTAGCGAACCGTACGAAGAGATGATTCCGAAATGGCGTCAGCTGAACGTGTTCGAGGGTGAACGTGTAGAACGTGGTGACGTGGTTTCCGACGGTCCGGAAGCGCCACACGACATTCTGCGTCTTCGTGGCGTACACGCGGTAACGCGTTACATCACCAACGAAGTGCAGGACGTTTATCGTCTGCAAGGCGTTAAGATTAACGATAAGCACATTGAGGTTATCGTTCGTCAGATGCTGCGTAAAGCGACCATCGAAAGTGCTGGTAGCTCCGACTTCCTCGAAGGCGAGCAGGTTGAATACTCCCGCGTTAAGATCGCTAACCGCGAGCTTGAAGCGAATGGCAAAGTTGCGGCAACCTATTCCCGCGACCTGCTGGGTATCACCAAAGCGTCTCTGGCAACCGAGTCCTTCATCTCCGCGGCATCGTTCCAGGAGACCACTCGCGTGCTGACCGAAGCAGCCGTTGCGGGCAAACGCGACGAACTGCGCGGTCTGAAAGAGAACGTCATCGTGGGTCGTCTGATCCCGGCAGGTACCGGTTATGCGTACCACCAGGATCGTATGCGCCGTCGCGCAGCGGGCGAACAGCCAGCTGCGCCGCAGGTGAGCGTAGAAGAAGCCTCTGCCAACCTGGCAGAACTGCTGAACGCAGGCCTGGGCGGTTCTGACAACGATTAATCGTTGATTCGTTAAGCGCTTAAAAGCCAGTCAGGTTTCCTGACTGGCTTTTTTATTACCTGTCGATTTATCTCACCTAAACTAAATTACATTTATTTAATGTAATTGCCGCAATTAATTAGCAAATTAAACATGTCTGATAATTATCTATTTGCTATTTCTTTATGCCATCACTAATCGATGGATAAAAATTCTACATGTATCAAAAAATAGGCGCCGCAAACGCTATATAGTCAAAACACTCAAAGAATCATGTGATTACTTTTCCCCATCCTTTTCGGTTTACCGCAACTGAGGGGGTCACTGCGCCTGTTAAAAGGCAATGGAGGTGGTGAGCAAAATAAAAATAAGGCGGAGAGTATTGTCGTTATTAATGGATAGCTTCTGGGGGATGCATGGAATTTGCTATACAGCTCATCATTATCTTAATTTGTTTGTTCTACGGCGCGAAAAAGGGTGGCATTGCGCTCGGCCTTTTAGGCGGCATTGGCTTAGTTATCTTAGTTTTTGTCTTTCATCTTAAACCAGGAAAACCGCCGGTTGATGTCATGCTGGTGATTATCGCGGTGGTGGCCGCCTCGGCGACGCTACAGGCATCCGGCGGTTTAGACGTGATGCTGCAGATTGCCGAGAAGCTCCTGCGGCGCAACCCCAAATACGTTTCTATCGTTGCGCCATTCGTCACCTGTACGCTGACGATCCTGTGCGGTACCGGCCACGTGGTGTATACGATCCTGCCAATTATTTACGACGTAGCTATCAAAAATAATATTCGCCCGGAGCGGCCGATGGCGGCGAGCTCGATTGGCGCTCAGATGGGGATCATTGCCAGTCCGGTTTCGGTGGCGGTGGTCTCGCTGGTGGCGATGCTCGGGAATTTTACCTTTAACGGTAAGCACCTTGAGTTTCTCGATCTACTGGCGATAACCATTCCGTCAACGCTACTGGGGATTTTGGCGATTGGCATCTTCAGCTGGTTCCGCGGTAAGGACCTTGATAAAGACGAGACCTTCCAGGCGTTTATTGCAGTACCGGAAAACCGTCATTATGTTTATGGCGATACGGCCACGCTATTGGATAAAAAGCTGCCGACCAGCAACTGGATCGCGATGTGGATCTTCCTTGCCTCAATCGCCGTAGTGGCGCTGCTTGGCGCGTTTTCCGAACTGCGCCCGGCGTTCGATGGTAAGCCTCTCTCAATGGTACTGGTGATCCAGATGTTCATGCTGCTCTCCGGGGCGCTTATCATCATCATTACCAAAACTAACCCGGCGTCGATTTCTAAAAATGAGGTTTTCCGCTCGGGGATGATCGCTATCGTCGCGGTGTACGGTATTGCATGGATGGCGGAAACCATGTTTGGCGCGCACATGACCGAGATTAAAGGCGTGCTCGGAGAGATGGTGAAGGAGTACCCGTGGGCCTACGCTATCGTGCTGTTATTGGTATCGAAGTTCGTCAACTCTCAGGCGGCGGCGCTGGCGGCAATTGTTCCGGTAGCGCTGGCGATCGGCGTTGACCCGGCCTATATCGTGGCTTCCGCGCCCGCCTGCTACGGCTATTACATCCTGCCGACTTACCCAAGCGATCTGGCGGCGATTCAGTTTGACCGTTCAGGCACGACCCATATTGGCCGCTTCGTCATAAACCATAGCTTTATTCTGCCGGGATTAATCGGCGTGAGCGTTTCTTGCGTCTTTGGCTGGGTGTTCGCGGCGATGTACGGTTTTCTGTAAGTGAGACAGGCGCCGCTGGCGGCGCCTGATAAATCAGCGGGATTATTGTGCGGGCGGCAGGCGGCGATACAGTTCGATCATATCGGTTGCTAAATCCTGAATCACCATCGCGTTCATTAGATGATCCTGGGAATGCACGGTAATCAGGTTCACCGGCAGCTTGCCGCTGCCTTCGTCCAGGCCAATAAGCTGGGTCTGGATTTTATGCGCATGCTTCACGAATTCGTGGGAGTCGGCCATAGCCTGTTCGGCGGCGGCAAAATCGCCTTTACGCGCCTGCTGCAGGGCGGTGAGGGCAGAACTGCGTGCGGAGCCGGCGTTGACCAGCAGCTCCATGATAATCGTCTCTAAATCTTCCATGCCTTACTCCATCAGCTTCAGGGCTTTATCCAGAACGGCATCGCCTTTCATCATGCCGTAATCCATCATGTCAATAACGGCGACCTTTTTACCGACCGGGTCGGCTAGCGCCTGTAGTTTCGCCTGCTCGTACTTCACCTGTGGGCCGAGCAGGATAATATCCGCCGCGGCCAGGTTATCCTTGAACTCCGCTACCGGCACAGCTTTGATCGAGACTTCGATGCCTTTCTTTTGCGCGGCCTCTTTCATGCGTTGCACCAGCATGCTGGTGGACATTCCTGCGGCACAGCATAAAACGATATTCTTCATAGTTTCATCGCCCTTATGTATGTTCCTTGATGCATCATCTTTATCGCGGGCGGCGGCGCGGCACAACCGCTTCACCATGATTGTGTGTAAAACATCACAAAAAATGAAACCGGTTTCAATTTTGCAGCGGCCGAGATAAAAAAGCCCGCAAAAGCGGGCTATCAGGGAGTTGTGCTCAGGCGCGAACGATTCGATTCTTGCCCTGCTGTTTGGCCTTATACAACGCTTCATCCACGCTAACGACCAGTTTTTCCAGCGGCTCCATATTCCATTCCCCGAGGCCGGCGCTAAAGGTGACGGTTAATCCTTCTTCGCGCCAGGTTCGGCTGGCAACGTTAAGGCGCCAGCTCTCCAGAATGGTGAGCGCGTTGTCGATATGTTCGGCAGGGAAGATAACGGCAAACTCTTCGCCGCCGTAGCGGTAAAGCGAGATCTCCTGCGGCTGCAGGATCTGTATCCCTTCACGCGCGACGTTGCGCAGCACGATGTCGCCATTGAGGTGGCCCCAGGTATCATTAATTGATTTAAAGTTGTCGATATCGACCAACGCGAGGGCGAAAGGCTGGTGATCGTTCATCAGGGCGGCGATATCGCTGTCGAAGGCGCGGCGATTTTTGCAGCCGGTTAGCGCATCGATGGTGGCCTGGCGGACATAGGTGAGCTCACGCTGTTTATTGCTCTCGATCGCTTTGCTGAGCATGGCTTCCAGCCGCGGCGCGCGTTTGACGTCGCCGGTCTTAATGGCGTTAATGATGTTCATCAGTACGGTACGCGAAGCGTGGCGCAGATACAGCCCGAACAGGACGATGACAATGGCGGCGAGGGCGAACCCCCAGGCGACAATATCGGTTTCATAGCGCGTCAGGTCATCAAGGGTGGCATCGGTGACGCGGAAAATAACGAACCAGTCAGGGTTGGTAAAGGAATAGTAGTAGTACCAGGCCTTATGTTCCTCATCATAAAGTTGGCCTTCCGCGCTGGTCATTTTGTCCATCAGTTCCGCGCTAACGTAGGTTTTAAATAGCGCGCCGGTATCGGGATGGATAACCACTTTGCCGTCGCGTTGCACGACAAAAAACTCGCCCTGTACCGGCGAGACAATCTGCCGTAACGCGTAGCCCATTGAGGTCAGATCCATATGAAATGCCAGACTACCTTTGAGCCTTCCCTGCGGTGAAATGACAGGCCGGTAGACGGTAACGGTAGGGTGGTGGGTGAAGTAGTCAAGGTAAGGAGTGGTATAGAGGCTGAAGGTACTGGCTTCCGCCTGGCGAATAAACCAGGGGCGCGTTTTTGGATCAAACGTGCGGCTCTCATCGCCTTCCATCACTTCGGGGGCGCGCAGATAATGACCAAGAGTATCGGCAAGCGAAATGGAGGAGACCGTCGGCATCAGCTCCTGCAGACGCATCAAATCGTCCAGACCCTTTTGCGGATTGAGATTTACGGCGCTATTGAGCGCATCGTCGCGGGCAAAGTATTTCGTCGCGCGCGCCAGAATGTAGTCATTTTCGCGCAGCAGCGATTCGGTGTAGTTCACCGCAAGGTTATGGGTAAAGTTGCGGTTAATATGGTGATAATCTTCAAGAAAGTTTTTCTTCTGCGTCGCGGTAACAAAGATTGCGATCAGTAAAAAACTGAGCAAAATCCCCGCAAACCCCACTACGATCGGCGTAGTAAAAGAGAGCTTTCTGTTGTGGCGTGCCATGAGTTGTTAATCGTCCAGAATCAATATACCCGTCATACTTCAAGTTGCATGTGCGTTGGCTTTCCTCGCTCACCCCAGTCACTTACTGAAGTAAGCTTCTGGGGATTCGCTGCGTCGCCGCGTGACTCGGCCTTCAGCCTAGCCCCTACGGGGCCAGCGCAAGCGCTGTTCAAAACGGCTAGCCGTTTTGTCCTGCAACTCGAATTATTTAGGGTATAAACCGTGGGTTTAGACGCAGGTTAAGCCAGCATGCCTGCTTAGCGAATCAGGTAACTATCGCTAAATTATAACGCTGAGTGCGCTCATCATCGTGATTAATATTTGATAGCAATATGTTTGCGGTAGTGCGGACGGTAGAGGCAGGGCGAAGAGAGGAAAGAAAAGCTCGCCCTGGTCAGCGTCCGCTGCTGACCAGGGCAGAATAGAAAAACGGCGGCAGTTCGGCGAGCCTCCGTTTTTCATCTCTCGTGCAGGCACGCAAAATAATCAGCTGCTTGCAGCATGCTTCATGATGATTGCGAGGCGCGTCCCAGCCAGCTATCCCAGTCTTTCCATACCGGCTGCAGGCCACGGGCGGCCAGCGCGCTGGCGACCTCTTCAGGGCGGCGATCGTCGTGTGGCGCAAATTGCTCAAGTTCCGGATGATCGTCGGCGTAGCCGCCGGGCTGGGTTTTGGAGAACGCGCTGACGTTGTTAATCGCCAGCGGGATCACCCGGTCGCGGAACCACGGTGATTCACGGGTCGAGAGCGACAGCTCAACCTCCGGCGCCAGCAGGCGGAAGGCGCAAATGGTCTGCACCAGCTGACGTTCGTCCATCAGCGAGGCTGGCGCAATCCCTCCGGCACAAGGGCGTAAACGCGGGAAGGAGATAGAGTAACGGCTGCGCCAGTAGTGCTGCTGTAGCCACAGCAGATGTTCGGCGACCATAAAGCAGTCCACCCGCCAGCTGTCGGAAAGACCAATGAGCGCGCCGAGGCCGATCTTGTCGATCCCCGCTTCGCCCAGGCGATCCGGCGTATCAAGGCGCCAGAAGAAATCCTGCTTTTTACCTTTCAAGTGGTGCTGGGCATACATGCCTTCATGGTAGGTCTCCTGGTAGACCATCACCCCATCAAGCCCCAGCGTTTTTAGTTCGGCATACTCTTCGGTCGCCAGCGGCTGCACTTCCATATGCAGCGAGGCAAACTGGCGGCGGATGGATGGCAGATGCTGGCGGAAATAATCCATTCCGACCTTACTCTGATGTTCGCCGGTGACCAGTAACAAATGCTCAAAGCCTAAATTGCGGATTGCGGCGCATTCGCGGGCAATCTCTGCTTCATCCAGCGTCTTGCGCTTAATGCGATTACTCATTGAGAAGCCGCAGTAGGTACAGTCGTTGGCGCACAGGTTGGACAAATACAACGGTACGTAAAAGCTGACGGTGTTGCCGAAGCGCTGCCGGGTGAGGCGCTGAGCGCGCTGGGCCAGCGGTTCAAGGTAATCGGCCGCGGCAGGAGAGAGCAGAGCCATCATGTCATCGCGGGTGAGCTGCTTTGCCGCCAGCGCTCGTTCGACGTCGGCGGCGGTTTTGCTGTTGATGCGCAGGCGGATGTCATCCCACTCCAGCTGCCGCCAGCGATCGCTAAAAGTTTTCATGCCAGCGCCTCCAGAAAACCGGTCAGCGGGCTGGTGGCCTGCGCCTGGGAACTGCGCGCCCCCGGCCCAGCCTGACGCGCCAGTAATCCGGCATCGACCGCCATGCGGAAGGCGCGGGCCATGGCGACAGGATCGTCGGCGACGGCAATGGCGGTATTGACCAGCACCGCATCAGCGCCCATCTCCAGCGCCTGCGCCGCGTGGCTCGGCACGCCGATCCCGGCATCGACGACCACCGGTACCGTCGCCTGTTCGATAATAATCTCCAGCATAGCCCTGGTTTCCAACCCCTGGTTGGAGCCTATCGGCGCGCCCAACGGCATCACCGCCGCGCAGCCAGCCTCTTCCAGCCGTTTGCACAGGACCGGGTCGGCGCCGCAATAGGGCAGGACGACAAATCCTTCGCGCACCAGCAGTTCCGCCGCCTTCAGGGTTTCAATGGGGTCAGGCAGCAGCCAGCGGGCGTCCGGGTGGATCTCCAGTTTCAACCAGTGGGTGCCTAAGGCTTCCCGCGCCAGGCGGGCGGCAAATACCGCTTCTTCCGCCGTCTTGGCGCCTGAGGTATTCGGCAGCAGGTTAACGCCCGCCGCCAGCAGCGGCGCGAGAATCGCGTCATTATGCTGGCGTAAATCGACGCGCTTCATCGCCAGCGTCACCAGCTGGCTTCCCGAGGCGCGAATCGCCTCAACCATCACCTCCGGCGCGGCGAATTTGCCGGTTCCGGTAAAAAGGTGGGATTCAAATGTCTTATCAGCAATACGTAACATGTCAGCCTCCGGCGATAACCTGAAAAAGCAGGACCCGATCGCCTTCCTGCAAGAGATGATCTTCCCACCGTTCGCGTGGCAGGATGTGTTGATTGAGCGCCAGCGCAACGCCCGGCTGGAGCTGCTCCAGCTGGCTAAGCAGGGCGCTTACGCTGAGGTTGTCCGCGCACTCCAGCGGTTCGTCGTTAAACCAGACTTGCATCATGGCCTCCGCATACCGGGCAGCCCTGGGCCTTTTGCAACGTAAGGTTGCGCCAGTTGCTGGTGCGGGCGTCAAACAGCCGTAGCGTGTTGCGCGGCGTCGCCATGCCGCTAAGGAGCTTTATGGCCTCCAGCGCCTGCAGCGTCCCCATCATGCCGACGACCGGACCGACGATCCCCGCGGTGCGGCAGTTACGTTGCGGTTCGGCGGTGTCCGGCCACAGGCAGCGATAGCAGCCCTGCGCCCAGGGCGGCGTCAGCACCATCAACTGGCCGCCGAAGCCGACGGCGCTGGCGGTCACCAGCGGCGTCTCAAGGGCTACGCAGGCCGCGTTAATCGCCTGGCGGGCGATCATGTTATCGGTACAGTCCAGCACCACGTCGGCTTTCGCCACTTCAGCGCGCAGCGCCTCGCCGCTTAAACGCTGCTGTAGCGCGACGAGGCGAATTTGCGGATTGAGTTGGTTGAGACGCGTCTTTGCCGCCGCGGCTTTCGGCTGGTCGATATCGTCACTGGTGAACAGAATTTGCCGCTGCAGGTTGCTGAGATGCACCGCGTCGTCATCGGCCAGCGTCAGCGTCCCGACGCCGGCCCCCGCCAGATATAGCGCCGCCGGCGAACCTAAGCCGCCCAGGCCAATAATCAGCGCCCGGCTGGCTAACAGTTTCTGCTGCCCCTCAATGGCGATATCTTCCAGCAGCAACTGGCGGCTATAGCGCATGAAATCGTGATCATTCATCGCCTGCTCCCGCCAGCGCTAACAGTTGTGCAGTGGCAGCCCGCCAGTCTGCTGCCTGGGTAATGGCGCTGACGACCGCGATGCTGCCAACGCCGGTGGCCAGTACGCCCGGCGCTTTATCCAGACTGATGCCGCCTATCGCTACCGTCGGATAATCGGCCAGCCGCTGAATATGCCCGGCAAGCTGTTCAAGGCCCTGCGGCGCCGAAGGCATCTGTTTGGTTTGTGTCGGGAAGACGTGTCCCAGTGCGATATAGGAAGGGCGCGCCGCCAGCGCGACGTCAATTTCCATGTCGTCGTGAGTGGAGACGCCAAGGCGCAGTCCGGCTTTACGGATGGCGCTCAGGTCGGTGGTTTCCAGGTCCTCTTGACCCAGATGTACGCCATACGCCTGGTGCTTAATCGCCAGTTGCCAGTAATCATTGATAAACAGACGCGCGTGATAGCGGCGGCCAAGCGCGATGGCGGCGATAACATCATCCTCTACGTCGCTGTCGCGCTGGTCCTTGATCCGCAATTGAATAGTGCGTACGCCGGCTTCCAGCAGGCGCTCAATCCACGCCACGCTATCGACAACCGGATAAAGCCCGAGACGAAACGGTACGGGCGGAAAGTCAGGCTGGTACATCAGGCATTTTCCTTTTTCAGGTAGATTTCACCGCCGCGGGCGCGGAAGTTATTCGACATATCGGCCATGCCGGCTTCGATATTTTGCTTCGCGGCGTAGTCGCGGACTTCCTGCGTGATCTTCATCGAACAGAATTTCGGCCCGCACATGGAGCAGAAGTGGGCGACCTTGCCGGATTCCTGCGGTAAGGTTTCATCGTGATAGGCCCGCGCGGTAAAGGGATCGAGGGCGAGGTTGAACTGGTCTTCCCAGCGGAATTCGAAACGTGCTTTTGACATCGCGTTGTCGCGGATCTGCGCCCCGGGGTGGCCTTTAGCGAGGTCGGCGGCGTGGGCGGCGATTTTGTAGGTAATCAGCCCCTGTTTTACATCCTCTTTGTTGGGCAAGCCGAGATGTTCTTTTGGCGTGACGTAGCACAGCATGGCGCAGCCAAACCAGCCAATCATTGCCGCGCCGATACCGGAAGTGAAATGATCATAGCCCGGCGCGATGTCGGTGGTGAGCGGCCCCAGCGTGTAGAACGGCGCTTCGTGGCAGTGCTCCAGCTCTTCGGTCATATTGCGGCGAATCATCTGCATCGGCACGTGGCCGGGGCCTTCAATCATCACCTGAACGTCATACTCCCAGGCGATTTTAGTCAGCTCGCCCAGCGTATGCAGCTCGGCGAACTGAGCCTCGTCGTTGGCATCCTGAATCGAGCCGGGGCGCAGACCATCGCCGAGGGACAGCGACACGTCATAGGCGGCGCAGATTTCACAGATTTCGCGGAAGTGCTGGTAGAGGAAGTTTTCCTGATGATGCGACAGGCACCACTTGGCCATGATCGAACCGCCGCGCGAGACGATCCCGGTCAGCCGCTTCGCGGTCATCGGCACGTAGCGCAGCAGCACCCCGGCATGAATCGTGAAGTAGTCGACGCCCTGTTCGGCCTGTTCCAGCAGGGTATCGCGGAAGGCTTCCCAGGTCAGGTTCTCAGCAATGCCGTTGACCTTCTCCAGCGCCTGGTAAATCGGGACGGTACCAATCGGCACCGGGCTGTTGCGCAGGATCCATTCGCGGGTCTCGTGGATATAGCGGCCGGTAGAGAGGTCCATTACCGTGTCGGCGCCCCAGCGGGTTGACCAGACCAGCTTCTCGACTTCTTCTTCGATGGAAGAGGTCACCGCCGAGTTGCCGATATTGGCATTCACTTTCACCAGGAAGTTGCGGCCGATAATCATCGGCTCGGATTCCGGGTGATTGATATTGGCCGGGATGATGGCTCGCCCGGCAGCGACTTCATCGCGGACGAATTCGGCGGTAATGTTGTCCGGCAGGCGTGCGCCAAAGCTTTCTCCGGCATGCTGCTGGCGCAGCACCTCGCTGCGGATACGCTCGCGGCCCATGTTTTCGCGAATGGCGATGAATTCCATCTCCGGGGTGACGATCCCCTGGCGGGCATAGTGTAGTTGCGTCACGCATTTGCCAGCGACGGCGCGTTTAGGCGTCAGCAGGCCGCCGAAGCGCAGTTCATCAAGGCCATCGTCGGCCAGCCGCGCTTTAGTGTAAGCCGAGCTGCGTTCGTTGAGCGGTGCGCAGTCGTTACGCGCGTCGATCCACGGTTGGCGTAGTTTTGCCAGCCCCTGGCGGACATCGATGTTGATCTCCGGGTCGCCGTATGGCCCGGAGGTGTCGTACACCGATATCGGTTCGTTGGCTTCGTATTGGGGGTTATCTTTATCACCGCCGATGAGCGTCGGGCTGAGCTGGATTTCACGCATCGGGACGCGGATATCAGCCTGTGAGCCTTGAATGTAAATGCGGCGCGAATTGGGAAAAGCGGTACCTTCCAGCGTATCAATGAATCGCTGCGCGTGTTCGCGTTGTTCCCGGCGGGTCAGTTTGGTAGTAGACATAGCGCATTCCAGTTACAAAAAAAGGAGATGGCTTGTCAGACGACGGATGGAGTAACAGATGCGACCAGCCCGTAACGGGCAGGTGCGACCAGCAGTTTACTCTTGTTCCCTTCGCAGGTATTAGCCTGATCAGGTTCCGCGGATCCCGAATAAACGGTCTCAGCCTTTTCCACTTCAGCGTTCGCGTGGAAAATAGGCACTCCGACAAGATGAAATCCCTCCGCAGAGGGATAATGTATGTAAATTACTCGTTAACGGTTCACAACTCAAGCGGTCGGCGCGATATTGTCGCCAACGTTGTCTTTCTGATCGTGAGCGACGACCAGCGCCAGCAGCTTGTCCTCAAGCGCGAAGCGCGCCTCCAACGATTCGCCGATATCTGACAGCGCCTGCTGAAATTCGAGATAGTTATCATGATCGATGGCGTTTTCGAGGCAGGTATCGTAGTAGTCCATCATCTGCTGGGTATTGGCTTCCAGCTGCGGGTAGATTTTGGTGGCGGCTAAAAGAGGGGTACTCCCTTCCATTTCTCCGATAATACGTTCATAAATATTAAAATGACCGGATGAGAGGTAATCCACCAGGCTTTGGCAAAAGTCATCCAGCGCCTTTTCATTAAGCCGCATAAAGGACTCTTTGCCGGGTTTCAGGCCAACCAGGTTGTAGTAAGCCACGAGCAAATGCTTACGCACAAGCAGCCAGCGATCGACCAGTTTGTTATTGCCTCCAACACGTTCCGTCAGGTTTTCCAGCTGGTTTAACATGATTGACTCCGCAAGATTAAAAATAACGTTGCTCAGCAAATGTAAATATAATGTTAAAAGTGCCAGTAAAACGAAGGTAGCGCAATAGATATGGATCGTATTATTGAAAAATTAGATCGCGGCTGGTGGATCGTCAGTCACGAACAAAAATTATGGCTTCCCGCAGGGGAATTACCACATGGCGAAGCGGTAAATTTTGATCTTGTCGGTGAACGCGCGCTACATCTCGGCGAGTGGCAAGGCGAAGCGGTGTGGCTGGTGCGTCAGGATCGTCGCCGTGATATGGGATCGCTGCGCCAGGTATTGGATCAGGATCCTGGGCTTTTCCAGTTAGCAGGGCGCGGGATCCAGTTGGCCGAGTTTTATCGATCGCATAAATTCTGCGGCTACTGCGGCCACCCGATGCATGTCAGTAAAACCGAGTGGGCGATGCTGTGCGGCCACTGCCGCGAGCGCTATTATCCGCAAATTGCCCCCTGCATTATCGTCGCCATTCGTCGCGACGATTCAATTCTGCTGGCGCAGCATACCCGCCATCGTAATGGTGTCCATACGGTGTTGGCCGGGTTTGTCGAAGTGGGTGAAACCCTTGAGCAGGCGGTCGCCCGCGAAGTGATGGAAGAGAGCGGCATTAAGGTGAAAAACCTGCGCTATGTGACCTCCCAACCGTGGCCCTTCCCGCAATCATTGATGACCGCCTTTATGGCTGAATACGATAGCGGCGATATTGTCGTGGATAAGAAAGAGCTGCTGAGCGCAGAGTGGTATCGCTATGACGATTTGCCGCTACTGCCGCCGCCGGGCACGGTGGCGCGACGCCTGATCGAAGATACGGTGGCGATGTGTCGGGCAGAGTACGAGTGACATGTTACACTGGGCGCATCAACGCTAAAGGAATGTAAAAATGACCGAACTGAAAAACGATCGTTACCTGCGCGCGCTGCTGCGCCAGCCGGTTGATGTCACCCCGGTGTGGATGATGCGCCAGGCAGGCCGCTATCTCCCGGAATACAAAGCCACCCGCGCGCAAGCGGGCGATTTCATGTCGCTGTGTAAAAATGCCGAGCTGGCCTGCGAAGTAACGCTACAGCCGCTGCGCCGTTACCCGCTGGATGCGGCGATCCTCTTTTCGGACATCCTGACGATTCCGGATGCGATGGGGCTGGGGCTGTACTTTGAAGCTGGCGAAGGCCCGCGCTTCACCTCGCCGGTGAAATGCAAAGCCGACGTCGACAAACTGCCGGTGCCGGACCCGGAACAAGAATTAGGCTACGTGATGAACGCCGTGCGCACCATTCGCCGTGAACTGAAAGGCGAAGTACCGCTGATTGGTTTTTCCGGCAGCCCGTGGACGCTGGCGACCTATATGGTCGAAGGCGGCAGCAGCAAAGCCTTTACCGTCATCAAAAAGATGATGTACGCCGAACCGCAGGCGCTGCACGCGCTGCTGGATAAGCTGGCGAAAAGCGTCACCCTGTATCTGAACGCGCAGATCAAAGCGGGCGCGCAGTCGGTGATGATTTTCGACACCTGGGGCGGCGTGTTGACCGGCCGCGACTATCAGCAGTTCTCGCTCTACTACATGCATAAAATCGTCGATGGCCTGCTGCGGGAAAACGAAGGCCGTCGCGTACCGGTAACGCTGTTCACCAAAGGCGGCGGACAATGGCTGGAAGCGATGGCGGAGACCGGCTGCGATGCGCTGGGTCTCGACTGGACCACCGATATTGCCGATGCTCGCCGTCGCGTAGGCCACAAAGTGGCGCTGCAGGGCAATATGGACCCGTCGATGCTTTATGCCCCTGCCGCCCGCATTGAAGACGAAGTGGCGAACATTCTCGCCGGCTTCGGCCAGGGCGAAGGCCATGTCTTTAACCTTGGCCACGGCATCCATCAGGACGTCGACCCACAGCATGCAGGAGTCTTTGTTGAGGCGGTGCATCGTCTCTCCGCGCAATATCACCAATAGGAGATAAGCATGATGGATTTAGCTGCGCTACGGACCCAACAGCAATCTTTAGCCGCGTCGGTAGAACGTGCGGACCGATTGGATCGCGACCCGCCGGTGCTGATCGGCGGCGCCGATGTGGGGTTTGAGCAGGAGGGGGAAATTACCCGAGCTGCTATGGTGCTGCTAACTTATCCGGGGCTTGAGCTGGTGGAATATCAGGTGGCGCGCGTCGCCACCACGATGCCGTACATCCCCGGCTTCCTCTCCTTTCGCGAGACCCCCGCGCTGCTGGCGGCGTGGCAACAGCTATCGCAAAAGCCCGATCTGTTGTTCGTCGACGGGCACGGTATTTCACATCCCCGGCGGCTTGGCGTCGCCAGCCATTTTGGCCTGATGGTTGATGTGCCAACGATTGGCGTAGCGAAAAAACGTTTATGCGGCAAGTTTGAACCGCTTGGCGCCGAGCCCGGCGCGCTGGCGCCATTAATCGACAAAGGCGATCAGCTGGCCTGGGTCTGGCGCAGCAAAGCACGCTGCAACCCGCTGTTTATCAGTACCGGCCACCGCGTGGGTATCGATAGCGCGTTAATGTGGGTGGAACGTTGTATGCAGGGCTATCGTCTACCCGAGCCGACGCGCTGGGCCGATGCCGTGGCATCCCGTCGGCCTTCCTTTGTGCGTTGGCAAGCAAATCACGGCTGATTCAGGTACACTGCGCCTAATTTCTGACTTCGAGAATTCATCATGTTACAAAACCCGATTCACCTGCGCCTGGAGAAACTGGAGAGCTGGCAGCACGTCACCTTTATGGCCTGCCTGTGCGAGCGTATGTACCCTAACTACGCCATGTTCTGCAAGCAAACCGAGTTTGGCGACGGCCAGTTATATCGTCGTATCCTCGACCTGATCTGGGAAACGCTGACGGTAAAAGATGCGAAGGTGAATTTCGACAGTCAGCTGGAAAAGCTGGAAGAGGCGATTCCGTCCGCGGATGACTACGACATGTACGGCGTCTATCCAGCTATCGATGCCTGCGTCGCGCTGAGCGAATTAATCCACTCACGCCTGAGCGGTGAAACGCTGGAACATGCTATCGAGGTCAGTAAGACTTCCATTACTACCGTCGCGATGCTGGAAATGACTCAGGAAGGTCGCGAAATGACCGATGAAGAGCTCAGAGCCAACCCGGCGGTTGAACAAGAATGGGACATTCAGTGGGAGATTTTCCGCCTGTTGGCCGACTGCGAAGAACGCGATATTGAACTGATTAAAGGGCTGCGTGCAGACCTGCGAGAGGCCGGCGAGAGCAATATTGGTATAAATTTTCAGCAATGAGACCACAAAACGTGATTTACCGCCTGAATTGTAGCGTCTGAAGACTTCCATTCCGCCCCCTGTCTGGTCTACATTTGGGGGGCGAAAAAAAGTGGCTATCGGTGCGTGTATGCAGGAGAGTGCTTTTCTGGCATTTCCGTCGCACTCGATGCTTAGCAAGCGATAAACACATTGTAAGGATAACTTATGAACAAGACTCAACTGATTGATGTAATTGCGGACAAAGCTGACCTGTCTAAAGCACAGGCAAAAGCTGCCCTGGAATCCACCCTGGCTGCAATTACCGAGTCTCTGAAAGAAGGTGATGCTGTTCAACTGGTTGGTTTCGGTACCTTCAAAGTGAACCACCGTGCTGAGCGTACTGGCCGCAACCCGCAGACCGGTAAAGAAATCAAAATCGCTGCAGCTAACGTGCCAGCATTTGTTTCTGGCAAAGCGCTGAAAGACGCAGTCAAGTAAGACCGCGTGGCAGTGTCCAGTTTTAACGAAGGGGCTTTTAAGCCCCTTTTGTCTAACTGGCGTCGCACGCTGACGCTGGCAGGGGCGCTATTGCTCACTGCCTGCAGCCACGATTCCTCACTTCCTCCTTTCACCGCCAGCGGCTACGCCGATAACCAGGGCGCCATGCGCATCTGGCGCAAAGATGCCGGCGATGAAGTTCACCTGCTTGCCGCTTTTAGTCCATGGCACCGCGGCGACACCTCAACCAGCGAGTACCGCTGGCAGGATGGCCAACTAACGCTTATTGAGCTCAACGTATACGGTAAACCGCCGGAACATATTCGCGCCCGCTTTGACGCCCAGGGCGAGCTGAGCTTTATGCAGCGGGAAGTCGACGGGCAGAAGCAGCAGCTTTCCAGCGACCAGGTTGCGCTGTACCGCTACCGCGCACAGCAAATCCGTGAAACCAGCGATGCATTGCGTCAGGGACGGGTAGTTTTACGCCAGGGGCGCTGGCATGCCGATCGTACCGTGACTACCTGTGAAGGCCAGACCGTGAAGCCTGACCTTGATGAGCGGGCATTAGCGCATATTGAACGCCGCCAGAATCACTCCTCCGTAGAAGTGAGCGTGGCGTGGCTGGAAGCACCGGAAGGCTCGCAACTGCTGCTGGTGGCGAACGAAAACTTCTGTACCTGGCAGCCGAACGAAAAATCGTTCTGAGTTTTACCAGTGGTTCATGCCCATATGACCACCGCCATTACCGCGGCAGCCGCCGTAACCCATACCCGCGCCGCGAGGAACGCCTGCTTCCGCAAGGGCGATATCAAATTTTACCCGCTGCTGATCCAGCTGCTGGCTTAATGTTTCCATTTCCTTCGCCACGGCCTCAATTTTTCCGCTTTCTGGTTTTGGCGCGGTGAGCAGCGCATTGTACTCGTAGCGTTTGGACTGTAACTGCTGGCGCAGGGCGCTGGTTTGCGCATAGTAATTGTCATGTAGCTTCTGCACGGTCGCTTGCTGTTCCTGGGTGAGCTGGCTGTAACCCTGCGCGCCCATCCCGTTATTGTAGCCCCAGTGATGTCCGGCCCAGGCCGCGTGACTGCCAAAGGTCAGAGCGGCAAGCGCCACGAGGACGAGGGATAAAGTGGGTTTCCGTTTCATAGCGTGATCTCCTGTGTGGTTTCCCTCGGTATTGCATCTTCCATGCCAGCCTGAAAAAGCGCGTGAATATAGGCCTGCCCGCGGCGAACATTATCCTGGCGAGTAAAAATGACCCGTTCTGGCTGGGGCCTGCGAGTCATTTTTACTCGCTAAATCACCGGCGATATGTCTGAGGACAGGTTTCACGGTGTGGAAAAATGGCATGATTCCTGCTGATGGATCCTGGAGATAGCGAATAAGGACACGATAAGGACCCGCCCATGCCGCGCATTATCTCATTTTCCCGGGACGCCCTGAGCTGGTTACTGACCGGCACGGTCGTCCTGTTAGTTCTTCTGTTTTCCGCGATGATCGTCCGCGATTATGGTCGGGAGACCGCCGCCGCCCGGCAAAACATCGAAGAAAAGGGGAGTGTGCTGATCCGCGCCCTGGAGTCCGGCACGCGTGTCGGCATGGGGATGCGAATGCATCACGCGCAGCTGCAGGCGTTGCTGGAGGAGATGGCATGGCAGCCCGGAGTGTTGTGGTTCGCGGTGACCGATGAAAACGGTAAGATTATCGCCCACAGCGACCCGCAACAGGTGGATACCGCGCTGTACAGTCCTGCGCAAATGCGTGAACTCAAGGTTGGCGAGCAGGAGCGCTGGCGCCGGCTTGCCGAGCCGCAACCGGCGCTGGAGATTTATCGCCAGTTTCGCCCGCTTAACCCTGCTCGTGGTCACCATATGGGGATGATGAAGCGCTGCAACAGCGCGCTGGCTCAGCCCAATGTTCCACAGGTGATTTTTATCGCCTTTGATAGCCGCGAGCTGGATGCGGCGCAGGCTCGCGGCTTGCGTAACATGATGATCATGCTGGTGGCCGCGGCGCTGGTCATCGTCGCGACGATCCTCGCTCAGTTCTGGTTCCGCCGCTACCGTCGTTCACGTCAGCAGCTACAGGAGGCGATGGCCCGCAAAGAAAAACTGATGGCCCTTGGGCATCTGGCGGCTGGCGTCGCGCATGAGATCCGCAACCCGCTCTCTTCGATTAAAGGACTGGCAAAGTATTTTGCCGAGCGTACGCCGCCGGGCGGCGAGGCGCAGGAGTTAGCGCTGGTGATGGCCAAAGAGGCCGACCGCCTGAACCGGGTCGTCAGCGAACTGCTGGAGCTGGTTCGCCCCGCCCATTTAAACTACCAGCCGGTCGATATTAACGCGCTTATCCATCACTCATTGCAGCTGGTAAGCCAGGATGCGCAGAGTCGCGGGATCGAACTGCAATTTACTCCGCGCCCTGAATTAACCTCGATTAAAGCCGACCCCGACCGTCTGAACCAGGTGCTGTTGAATCTGTATCTGAATGCGATGCAGGCTATTGGCCGCGATGGCGTCATTCACGTATCGGCATGCGAAGCCGATCGGCAACGTGTGAAAATTGTCGTCAAGGATAGCGGTAAGGGGATGAGCGATGAAGAGCTGCAGGCCATCTTCACTCCTTATTTCACCACCAAGGCGGACGGCACAGGGCTGGGGCTGGCGGTGGTACAGAATATTATCGAACAACATGGCGGGACGATCCGCGCCGAAAGCCAGCCGGGGGCCGGAGCGATATTTACGCTTTGGCTGCCGGTGGATGCTCAACGGAGGGAAGATGAGCAGCGATAAAGTACAGATTCTGGTTGTCGATGATGACATCAGCCACTGCACGATTCTGCAGGCGCTGCTGCGTGGCTGGGGCTATCAAGTGGCGTTAGCCCACAACGGCCTGCAGGCGCTGGAGCAGATCCATCAGCAGGTCTTCGACCTGGTGCTATGCGATATCCGCATGGCGGAGATGGACGGTATCGCGACATTAAAAGAGATCAAAGCCTATAACCCGGCGATTCCGGTATTAATCATGACGGCATTCTCCAGCGTAGGCACGGCGGTTGAGGCTATTAAGTCCGGCGCGCTGGATTATCTGATCAAGCCACTGGATTTTGACACCCTACAGCAGACGCTGGTTCAGGCGCTGGCGCACACCCGGCAGAGCGAGAGCGATCTCAGCGCCTCGTCAGATTTACGATGGGGCATGATTGGCGAAAGCCCGGCAATGCAGGCGCTTATCAACAATATTACGCTGGTGGCGCCCTCGGACGCGACGGTGCTGATCTGCGGCGAATCGGGGACCGGTAAAGAACTGGTGGCGCGCGCCATTCACGCCTGCAGCGAGCGCCGCGACAAGCCGCTGGTGACGCTAAACTGCGCAGCGCTCAATGAGTCGCTGCTGGAATCCGAGCTGTTCGGCCATGAGAAAGGGGCTTTTACCGGCGCGGAAAGGCGGCGGGAAGGGCGTTTTGTCGAGGCGGATGGCGGCACGCTGTTCCTTGATGAAATTGGCGATATCTCGCCGTTGATGCAGGTGCGTCTGCTGCGGGCGATTCAGGAACGCGAAGTGCAGCGCGTGGGCAGTAATCAGACGCTTTCTGTCGATGTGCGGCTAATCGCCGCCACCCATCGTAATCTGGCGGAGGAGGTGAGCGCCGGGCGTTTTCGCCAGGATCTCTATTACCGCCTGAATGTCGTAACTATTGATATGCCGCCGCTGCGTCAGCGGCGTGAAGATATTCCGCAACTGGCGCAGCACTTTCTTAAGCGTTACGCCGAACGCAATCGCAAAACGGTGCAGGGATTTACGCCGCAGGCGATGGATCTGTTGATTCACTACGACTGGCCGGGGAATATCCGCGAACTGGAAAATGCGGTGGAGCGGGCGGTGGTGCTGCTGACCGGAGACTACATTTCCGAGCGTGAACTGCCGTTGGCGATAGCGGGCGCGCCGCTGCCGGTCACTGGCAACGATGAGGCGCTGATTCAGCCATTAGTGGAAGTTGAAAAAGAAGTCATTCTCTCGGCGCTGGAAAAAACGGGCGGCAACAAAACTGAAGCCGCCCGTCAGTTAGGCATTACGCGTAAAACGCTGCTGGCAAAACTCAGCCGTTAGTTTTCTCACGCGCGATGGCGCGCCAGCCGATATCGTTACGGCTGAAGCTGCCGTTCCAGTGAATATCGGTCAGCAGTTCATAGGCGCGCTGCTGCGCCTGAGCCACGGTGTCACCCAGCGCGGTCACGCACAGCACGCGCCCGCCGTTGGTGACCACGCGCTGGTCGTCTGCCAGTTTGGTGCCGGCATGGAAGACTTTACCGTCTGCGGCTTCCTGCTGCGGCAGGCCGTGGATCTCATCGCCCGTGTTGTAGCTGCCCGGATAGCCACCGGCGGCAACCACGACGCCCAGCGAAGCGCGGTTATCCCACTCGGAAGTTTTCTCGTCCAGCTTGCCCGCGCAGGCGGCGAGGCACAGCTCTACCAGATCGGATTTCATGCGCAGCATGATCGGCTGGGTTTCCGGATCGCCAAAGCGACAGTTGAACTCAATAACCTTCGGATTGCCCTGCTTGTCGATCATCAGACCGGCATACAGGAAACCGGTATAGGTGTTACCTTCAGCGGCCATACCTTTAACGGTTGGCCAGATAATCCGCTCCATGGTGCGCTGATGGACTTCATCAGTAACCACCGGCGCCGGGGAGTAAGCGCCCATACCACCGGTGTTCGGGCCGGTATCGCCGTTGCCGACGCGCTTGTGATCCTGGCTGGTGGCCATCGGCAGGACGTGCTCGCCGTCGACCATGACAATAAAGCTGGCTTCTTCGCCATCGAGGAACTCTTCAATCACGATGCGGTGGCCTGCATCGCCAAAGGCGTTACCGGCCAGCATATCTTTGACCGCCGCTTCGGCTTCCTCAAGGGTCATCGCCACGATAACGCCTTTACCTGCCGCCAGACCGTCGGCTTTGATGACGATCGGCGCGCCTTTCTCCCGCAGATAAGCCAGCGCAGGCTCAACTTCGGTGAAGTTCTGGTATTCCGCCGTCGGGATATGATGACGAGCGAGGAAATCTTTGGTGAAGGCTTTTGAACCTTCCAACTGCGCGGCGCCTTCGGTTGGCCCGAAGATGGCGAGCCCTGCGGCACGGAATGCGTCTACTACGCCAATGACCAGTGGCGCTTCCGGACCCACGATCGTCAGATCGATTTTCTCATCCTGCGCGAAGCGTAGCAGGGCCGGAATATCGGTGACGCCGATGGCGACGTTTTGCAGCGCCGGCTCCAGCGCGGTACCCGCATTGCCCGGCGCGACATAGACGGTATCAACCAGCGGCGACTGGGCCGCTTTCCAGGCCAGCGCGTGTTCGCGCCCGCCGTTGCCGATTACTAATACTTTCATCTGCTGCTCCGTGAATTAATGGCGGAAGTGGCGCATGTCGGTGAAGATCATGGCGATACCATGTTCGTCCGCGGCGGCAATCACTTCTTCGTCGCGGATAGAGCCGCCCGGTTGGATAACGCAGGTGATGCCTACTGCGGCTGCGGCATCAATACCATCGCGGAACGGGAAGAAAGCGTCAGAGGCCATGGCGGAACCTTTCACTTCCAGACCTTCGTCACCGGCTTTAATCCCGGCAATTTTCGCTGAGTAGACGCGGCTCATCTGACCGGCGCCTATACCGATGGTCATATTATCTTTGGCATAAACGATGGCGTTGGATTTGACGAATTTCGCTACTTTCCAGCAGAACAGCGCATCGCGCAGCTCTTGCTCGCTCGGCTGACGTTTGCTAACCACGCGCAGTTCGCCCGCGGTGACCATACCGAGATCGCGGTCCTGAACCAGCAAGCCGCCATTGACACGTTTGAAATCGAGACCCGCGACGCGAGCATCCCACTGGCCGCAGACCAGTACGCGGACGTTCTGCTTAGCGGCGGTGATTTTCAGCGCTTCTTCGCTAGCGGATGGCGCGATGATCACTTCGACGAACTGGCGAGAGATGATCGCCTGCGCGGTTTCAGCATCCAGCTCGCGGTTAAAGGCGATGATGCCGCCGAACGCGGAGGTTGGGTCGGTTTTGTATGCGCGATCGTAGGCGTCGAGGATCGAGTCGCTAACGGCAACGCCGCATGGGTTGGCATGCTTGACGATAACACAGGCCGGTTCGTTAAACTCTTTCACGCACTCCAGCGCCGCGTCGGTATCGGCAATGTTGTTATAGGAGAGCGCTTTGCCCTGCAGCTGGGTGGCGGTAGCCACTGAGGCTTCTTTTACATTCTCTTCTATATAGAAGGCCGCCTGCTGGTGGCTGTTTTCGCCGTAGCGCATATCCTGCTTCTTAATGAAGTTCAGATTCAGGGTACGCGGGAAGCGGCCAGCGGCTTCTTTGCTTTCACCGTGATAGGCCGGAACCATGCTGCCGAAGTAGTTAGCGATCATGCTGTCGTAAGCGGCGGTGTGTTCGAAGGCTTTAATGGCGAGGTCGAAGCGGGTGTCCAGCGTGAGGGAACCTTCGTTGGCGTCCATCTCATTAATGATGGCGTCGTAGTCGCTGCTCTTAACCACGATGGCGACATCTTTATGGTTCTTCGCCGCAGAGCGCACCATGGTCGGGCCGCCGATATCGATGTTTTCCACCGCGTCTTCCAGCGAACACCCTTCACGAGCGACGGTCTGGGCAAACGGATAAAGGTTAACGACAACCATATCGATAGGCGCGATACCGTGTTGCTGCATGATACCGTCATCCTGACCGCGACGACCGAGGATGCCGCCGTGTACTTTCGGATGCAGGGTCTTCACGCGTCCATCCATCATTTCCGGGAAACCGGTGTAGTCAGAGACTTCGGTAACCGGCAGGCCTTTATCTGCCAGCAGGCGAGCGGTGCCGCCGGTGGACAGCAGCTCGACACCACGAGCGGAAAGCGCCTGCGCGAATTCGACGATACCGGCCTTGTCAGAAACACTGAGCAGAGCGCGGCGGACTGGACGACGTTGTTGCATGGTATTAAATCCCCAGGATTTGAACATTACAGAGAGCGTTAGGTGAGTTTTTGCCTAAAAACTCACCTAACGCACCCAACCGGGCATCCGTGTCATAGCGCGGCATTGTAACGAAAACGTTTGCGCAACGCTCGCGAATTTTTATCTTTCTCTTTCAGCCGATGATTCTCTCCTTATATGGCAGTGGATGTAGCGGGGTTTGAGCCCTCTTTTGCCATGCTCCTGTGGATAATTCTGTGTGTAAAAGGGTATAAAGCGGGGTTTTGCTGGGGAATGCAGCAGTCAGTCATTTTTCTGCAATTTTTCTATTGCAGGCGTTCGAGAACTCCCTATAATGCGCCTCCATCGACACGGCAGATGTGAATCACTTCACACAAACA